>NZ_JBLWEO010000014.1:0-57999 GCF_048287395.1 Candidatus Electronema sp. PJ
CCACGGCGCGCCGGGGCGCAGCACCCATAAAATGCCGTTCAACACTTCGCGCGGATCACGCGGCTTGCGGCCACGGGAATCTTTCTTGCACATCAACTGCAAGATGACCGGCTCTATTTTTATCCATTGTCTGTCGGTAATTTCCATGCGGAAAATTTAACAAATTTAATGGCATTATTCTAGTTTATTTTGAGATAGGTTCGAGATTACGGGAAAGGTGCGGCAGCGGCTGAAGAGGTGAGCAACTCAGATAAAAATAACCCAGCTTGCTTTTTTGTTCTTGACAGCGTACTGGTTTAATGGGAAATTAAATCGATGCGTGATCAATTCCTTCTATCTATCTAAGGAACAATTCTTATGAAAAATAGAATTTTTCTTTGCGTTGCGGTAGTGACTGCAATAACAGCATACACAGGGGTAACTTCAGCAGAAGCTGAAACATTTTCTGGAAAAGTAGCTGCCATCACAAAAGGCAGCAAATCCACAACGGTTGAAATCACCCCTTCTTCAGCCGGAGGCCATGTTCCTTATCGCTATTCCGTTTCCACTACCTTTCAAGAAATTGCTGACATGCTCTTAAAAGCCATGGAATCAAAGGTAGCAGTCACTGTTGTCAGCTCAAAAAACTGTTCTTTTGAGGGAATGCTGCGAGATTGCGGCAGCATCGTCACAGTGGAAGCCGCCAAACCGTTATAGATTTTGCTGTATCTCTCTTTTCACCCCGCCGCAAGCCGCAGAGATCTCCTGCTCTGGCTCTGCCTTGCGGCAGTGGGTGTCCGTCTAATCGAGAAGAAGTTTCGTCTGCGGCTCCTTACTTCTTCAGTACGCCCTTCTTCCGCTTGATGATTTTCTTCTTTTTCAGCTTGAACAGCCGCTGGGCATCAGAGAGTCGCTTCTCGGCCTGGCGGATAAACTTTTCATGGCTGCCGACCGGATCTTCCCCCTTGCGCTGAACATAGCTGCCATCAGGCTGCATCTCCCAGGCACTGCGCTGATCAGTGAGCTGGACATCAAGGAAGCGGCGCAGTTCCGCCCGCAGCTCTGGTGGCTCGACCGGGGTGATGACTTCCACGCGCTCTTCCAGGTTGCGCTTCATGATATCGGCAGAGCCGATGAAATATTCCTCATCGCCACCGTTGTAAAAAGCATAAATGCGGCTGTGCTCGAGGAAACGGCCTACGACTGAGATCACCCGCACATTTTCAGATAACCCAGGAATGCCAGGCCGGAGTCGGCAGGTATCGCGGACGAGCAAATCCACCTTCACGCCTGCCATAGAGGCGCGGTAGAGGGCGGCAGTGATGTCTTTGTCCTCCAAGGCATTGGTCTTGAATTGAATCCGGCCCGGTGTTTTCTCGGTATGATTGCTAATCTCGCGGTCAATCTTCTCCAGCAGGGCTTTTTTCAACACCCGGGGTGAGGGCAGGAGTTTCTGATAGTGGCGATCAGGGGCATAGCCAGTGGTCAGATAATTAAATAACTCGGTGAGGTCTTCACCGATGATGGGATCGCAGGTAAGGATGCCCAAATCGGAATACATCCGGGCTGTGCCTGCATGGTAATTGCCGGTGCCAATGTGGGCATAGCGGCGTAGGCTGTCAAAGTCGCGGCGGACAACAAAAATCACCTTAGAATGGGTCTTCAGACCAACCACGCCGTATGTGACATGCACCCCAGCCTCCTCCAGATGTTCAGCCCAACGGATATTGGCTGACTCGTCAAAGCGGGCCTTCAACTCCACCACGACCGCCACCTGCTTGCCGTTTTTGGCTGCATCTAAGAGGCAAGGGATGATGTCTGAATCTGCGGAAGTCCGATACAAGGTCATCTTAATCGCCAAAACTTTGGGGTCTTGGCTGGCCTCGCGCAGGAATCGCTGCACAGTGCTATCAAAGGATTCGTAGGGATGCTGGAGCAGCAAGGCCCCCTGCTCTCGAAGGATATGAAAGATATTCCGGGAGTCACCAAGCAGCCGGAAATGATCCAATGGCTGGTGGGGCGGATGATGCAACTCAGGCAGGTCAAGCGACGCAAGCTGGAAGAAGTCGCGCTTGCCAATGACCCCTTTGACCGTGAACACATCCTTGTTTTCATCAATGCCCAGCTCAGCGGCTAACATGCCCCGATGCGAGGGGTTCATGCTCGACTCGATCTCTAAGCGGACAATCTCGGCAAACTTGCGGTCCCGCAAGGCAGTCTCAATCACCGCCAAAAGGTCATTGGCCTTTTCCGCGTTTTGCTCAGTGATAGCGTTGCGCGTCACGCGGAACAAGGCGCAGGACTCAATCAGCAGACCAGGAAAGACAATGCTCAGATTATTGGCAATCAGGTCTTCAAAGCGGAGGTAAAGGTGGCCGCTGCCAATCTTGATGAAACGGGGAATGCCGACCCGGGTCGGTACTTTGATCCGATTGAGAAAGGTGTGATCGTCGTGTTCATAGCGCGTCACGACCAACAGATTGATGGACAGATTCGAGATAAAGGGAAAAGGATGGGCTGGATCCATGCCCTGCGGGGTGAGCAAAGGGTAAATGTTGTCGTGAAAATAGCGATCAGCCTCTTTCCGCTGTTCTTTATCTAATTCCTGATAAGCAGCGATGCGGATGCCCTGCCGAGCCAATTTGTCGAGCAGCACTGCTTCCAGTTCTTCCTGCCGATCAAGAAGCTCGCTGACCACATCATGACATTCCGTGATCTGCTCGCCCGGACTCCGGCCATCGACAGTTAAACTGCGGACTCCGGCCCCAACTTGCTGTTTCAGGCCACCGATCCGCTTCATGAAGAACTCATCCAAGTTGCTGCCGACAATGGCCAGGAACTTAATCCGCTCCAACAGAGGAGTGCGCTCATCCTGCCCCTCGTGCAAAACGCGGCGATTAAATTCCAACCAAGTCAGTTCCCGGTTTAGATACCACTGGGACGAGTCAAGATTGAACTCCTGCTTGGCTAAGGGTTCCTCAAGCGCAGCATCCTCTTTTTTCTCCTGTCCGGGCAAGGTCATCATGGTGATTTATTCTTTGTATTCCTCTCGAAAGCAGCGAACCACCCCTCAGGGCAGAGCAGAAAAGTAGAAAATATATACCACAAATCTGTTCAGATGTATAGAGAGGTAGCATAAATTGTCTTCTCTTCGGGTAAATGAATTTTCCGGCCTGCTCAAACTAACTGTTGCGGCACTCTTCTGGCCGTAACGTCTGAAAGGAATGCGGGTGGGCCAGATCAAAACTGCTCGCATGACGGAGATACTTGGGGTTAAACCCCTCCTGCCGGATTTGCTGAATCAGCGCACCGAATTCAGCCGTGGTTTTGACAAGGGTTGACTGGGCTACTTTGGGGAGTGCATAGTCAGAGACAATGCGGGCACCGCGCCGCACTTCTTCGCCGTGGCCTCGGTTGTCGGTGTAGTATTGCGACAGGACAATAATCCGGGTGCCAAGAAACACCGCCTCTTCCAGGTCGTGGGTGACAAAGAAAATGGTCATCTTGAACTCTTCCCACAGCTCCAGCAGAAAGATTTGCATATTTTCCCGGCTACCAGGATCAAGCGCACCAAACGGCTCGTCCATCAACAGGATTTTCGGCTGCATGATCAGCGACTGGGCAATCGCCACCCGCTGCCGCATCCCGCCAGACAGTTCGTGCGGGAACTTGCGACTGTGCTCTTGCAGGCCCATCCGGCTCAGATAGGTCATTGCCTTTTCCTCAAACTCCTTGCGTCGTCGCCGTCGTTCAAAAAAGCCATGCGAAAGACGCAGGCCAAGCAGCACGTTGTCCAGGACATTCAGATGCGGGAAAAGGGAATATTTCTGATAGACAATGCCCCGGCTGTGATCGGCAAAACCACACGGCTGGCCATCAATCAGCAGCGTACCAGAGGTGGGAAATTCCTGCCCCAGCACCAAGCGGAGCAGGGTTGATTTGCCGCAGCCTGACGGCCCAACCACCGTGACCAGTTCCCCTTGCGCTACAGCTAAATCAATGTCATCCAGCACGACCTTGCTGCCATAGGCCTTATAGACATCCTCGAGAAAAAGGCAGCTGGTTTGGCGCAGCGCGTCCGGGTTCATGATTCTTTTTTAGAATGCTGGGAGTCAAAGCTGAATGCGCCAGGGCCATTGGCGATAATCAGCAGCAGGCCGCCACTAATCGATACGTTTTTCATAAAAGACTTGAAGTGCTCCTGCATTTGTCCTGGCGCAGTGTATGTCCAGAAATGATGAAAGAAATAGGTGCCTGAGAGAGTGAAGATCAAAAGCAGCACTGCCCCGGCCCGCGCCTTAAACCCGACAATCAGCGACAAGCTGCCTACGAGCAGGAAAAGAATTGCGCCGATCAGCATGAACCTGGGGAAAGGAACTCCCTCTTGCGCCATTTGCACAACAACATGATCGAAATCTGGAATCTTGTTGACAAGCGCGGTTAGCAAAAAGACTGAAGCGAGCAGTATTCTGCCTATCAGATTGATGATTCTAGCTGGGTCTATCTTCATCTTCATAAGATTTCTCAAGAAGTCACCAAAGAGTATTTGCAGTACGTAGCCATTGAAGCAAAGTACAAATAAGTAAGAGAAGAGTACAGCTCGTTTACCAAGGAGTTTGGCTCGGCCAGAAAGGAGTTGTACTCGGCAGAAGAGAAGTTCGGCTTGGCCAAACTGCTTTCTTGCCGACAACCAAAGGAGTTTGGCCGACTAAAACTCCTTTCCTAATCGGCAGAACTCCTTTCTGGCTTACTAGCACTCCTTTGCTACTCGGCCAAACTCCTCTGCTGCCGATTAGAACTCCTTGCCAAGTCGGCAGAACTCCTCTTTGGCCGACTATAACTCCTTTGCCAGCGAGCAAGAAAGGAGTTTGGCTTGAGAGTGATGCAGAAAATCCTACCACAAAAGAAGCCAAACCACTCTCCACTGCAACCGAATTATTGACTTCTGCAAAAGCTTTTCTGCCTATTCCTGCGAATCTATGTACCAAGCGTAGCGGGTTCGCAAAATAAGGCGTAAAGCAAAATCCACGGTCGCGCTCAATAGGGCAATCCAGAGTACATAGGGAATGATCAGATCCATTGCCAGATAACGCCGCACCAGAAAGATGCGGTAGCCGAGTCCGTTGGTGGCAGCAATGGCCTCAGCCGCGATAAGGAAGAGCCAAGCTGGCCCCATGTTGATTCGCACGGTTTCGATCAGGCGTGGCATGATCTGGGGAAGCACGATACGGTAGGCCAAACTGATTTGCGACGCGCCCAAGGTGCAGGCTTTGATGATCTGCTCGTGTGGGATCTTTTTGACCGTCAGTTGGATGTCTCTGGTAATGAGCGGAAAGGTGCCGATGAAGATCAGCACTACCTTGGCCAGTTCATCTACGCCAAAGACAATGAACAGGATGGGCAGAACGGCCAGCGGCGGGATGATGGAAATAAAGGTCACAAAGGGCAAGAAGAGATGCTCCATGCCGATAAAGAGACCAAGGTTGAGGCCGCAGAGCAGACCGCACAGGGCAGCTATTCCTAGCCCGATGCCAATGCGCCGCAGGCTTGTGCCAGTGTCTGTCCAAAGCTGGTATTCGCCGGTGCGGGCATTCTCCTCGAACGCAGCCCGCTTCATGGCATCATACATCTTCGAGGCAGTCGGCAGGAGCTTGTCCGAAGGATTCTCCTTCTGCCGGATATCCGAAGCTATGCCGTAGATGATGACCAGCAGAACAAAAGGGATGATGGTCAGTACCCACCGCAGCCAGTTGGGTGGGATCGCGTGAATGCTGAGGAATTTAGGTGGGGAGGGCATAGTGGAGGGGAGTAGATTATTTTGATTGGGTTGCTTCAGGTTGCACGATGAGAATCTACATACTGCTGAAGGATATCGTTGAGTTTAGCTTGCCAGCCTTTGCCGTGCCTTTTGAAGAAATCAACGACTTCATGATTCAGCGTGATGCTGATACGCTCTTTGACTGGGTGCATTCGGAGAAGCGCGTCTTCGGTGAGCGGCGGATTGTCTGGGTCAGACAACGCCGCACGGGTGATCTCTTCGTCGGTCAGAGCATCAACCTTTGCCCAGTCTGTTGCTGACGACATCTTTTTCAGTTCATCCGCAGAGTAAGTCACGATGGCCATGATATGCTGTTTCCTCACGTTGATTGGCTTTTCTCAGGCTGATCAACCTTATCCTGCTGTTCCGCTGGGTATATACCAAAACCACAAGTCTGTTATGAAGAAGCCCGAATGCCCTGATACGCTTCTCGCCGTAATTGCTCCGGTCATCCTCAATTTCAAGAGCAGAATGCCAGTCAAAATAGACTACATCGGCAAAGTCAATGCCATGTTTCTCAACATTCTGCCTGCACTTCTTTTCATCCCATTCGTACTGCATGAATTTATTGTATGCACATCAATGGATACGGTCAAGCGGTTACTGGCCTGAGACGGGAAAGGGAACAAGGGGGATGGCTGAGTCTATTTCTCCAGCAGATTTTCTCTATTGACAGAGCCATTCCAGGCAATTATGCTGGCTGAGTATGAGTAATTCCCCTTGCAGAATCTGCTTCCTCTCCATTTCGCTATGCACTGGCTCAATACTACACTTGAACTGCTGTCACCCGGCTGGATGGGAACCATTGCTAGTCTTCTTGGTCTCATTGTCGGTCTCATCGCTGCGGTCGTGACCTATCTGCTCACCCGGCAGCGCACCCATATATCATACTCTGAACGTCTAAATGCGTTGATCAGCAATTTAGGTAAGGCAACCAATGAGGTCGATGCAATCTTGGCCGATATGGCTCAAGTCGCTAAGGATCGATCAGAAAACGTTCAGCTCCTTGAGAAGGAATTGAGACTGTTAGAAACGAAGGAACAGGAACTGAAAGAGAAGGTCAACTTGTTACAAAATACGCCACTGCCAGTTGTTGAGCATTTTGCAAAATTGCTTGAACCGGGAGAACGCCGCAGTGCGAGGCGAGATTTTATGCTATTTGGAGCTGGCCTTATTTTAAGTACCTTAATATCCTTGCTTCTACAGGTAGTTGGCCTAACACACAAAGATAACGGCACTGAGGCGAACAAGCAGATAATGGTGCAACCTGCTCCTGCTACGTCAAATCAGTTCACTGGGTCAAGCAAAACGCCATAGGTTGGTGAACCATAACCCAAACACACCACTAAGGTAGCTGCTCTTGTCACTGGTGTGTTGATGGCTTGGACAGCCTGCCTGCCATATCTTATAATGACGCATGATTCAGTCATTCAAGGACAAAAGCACAGAGGCCATCTTTGATGGCTCCGCCTCGCGGGCAGCATTGAAATGCTGCCCGAAGTCTATCTGGCCTGTCGCCCGACAGGCCTATACCATAACTATACGCAGCTCTTGTCCCTTAGGGGTACGCAGTAGTTTTCACAGCTTCCCGTCCGCCGCCATCTGCATGTAGGTCTTGTCAAAGCGCAGCTTGACGTTGGCCTTATCGCCCAGCACAGAACCATCCGGGAAGGCGATGCCCACCAAGTCCTTACTCGGTGCGCCCTCGCCGTATAAGCCGTGGTCAAAGCTGAAGGAGCGGACATAGTCCATCGTCTTCTTCACCTGCTCGCCTGCGGCAAAGGCGGCAGCCTCAGCCGGGGTGTAGAACATCTTCGTGGTCTTGAGCTGCGCCTTGAACTCTGCCAGCGTGCCGCCTGCTGACTTTGCCATTGCCTCCAAGGCCTCCTTGCTGCCTGCCGGACTGCTCATCTTGGCCATCGCCTCATACCAAGCACCGGTGAGGGCCTTCTTCAGGGTCTCCGGCGCGCTGGACTTCACCACCAGGCAGTCGATAATCTCCCCTGGAATCTGCGAGGAGTCGAAGACAAGGTTGGCACCTTTGACGTTGCGCACCTGCATGAGCAGCGGGTTCCAGGTGGTGACTGCCGCCTTGGGGTCTTTCTCCGCTTCTGAGGCAAAGATGGAGGCGATGTCCGCGTCACTGGTGTTGATCAGGGTCAGGTCTTTCTCCTTCATGCCGTTCATGTCCAGGGCGCGGGTCAGCAGGTAGTGAGAGACCGAGAGCTGAACAATGCGCATCTTTCGTCCTGCCAGATCTTTCACCGAGCTGCCGTTCATGGCGACAACACCGTCATTGCCGTTGGAGAAGTCGCCGACGATCAAAGCCGTGGAATCCACACCACCCACTGCCGGGATGGTCAGGGCATCCATGTTGGTCATCACACAGCCGTCAAACTGACCAGATGTATAGAGGTTGATGCTCTCCACGTAGTCATTGACCAGGACGATCTCCACCTTGTCAAGGCCATACTTCTTGGCCCACTTGTCCATGATGCCGGACTCCTGGATGTAAGCCCAGGGTTCCCAGCCTGTGTAGTGCGACCAGGCAATGCGGTGGGTGCTGCCAGCAATGGCCTGGCTGGCCAGCAAGACGGTGATCAGCAACGACATAATTCCTTTCTTCATGGTTCCTTTCTCCTGATGTTACGCTATGGTTTGGCCTCTGCTCCACAGTTCATGCTCGCTGAGGTCTATTGCCTTGTTCCAAGAAACTGCCCAGCCTCCCGGCTCCACACGGACAGCTTTGAACAGGGCATAGTTCGCCAGCGGCGCAAACACCTCTTTGTCAAGCAGCGGCTCGATGTCATATCGCTTCGTTATATTATTGTCAAACTCAACGGCCAAGGTGTGCGGGTCAAGCACATGGACTGACCGCACCTTTGGGTGGCTCATGGCATTACTCCAAGGGTGGAAGCTGACGAAGCTCCTGCTTGTTCCACATATCCAGCAGCTCGCTCTGGTTGCGCTCCGCCCATTCAAGGACTAAGCTCCTTGCCCTGCGAGGCAGGTCGCCTTCAACCATGTCAAGGGTGCTGATGTTAAACAGGCCAATATACTCACCGTACACAGCATGAAAGTGCGGCGGCGGATGATCACCAAAGAACAGCTTGATGACGATGCCATAGAATCTTGCAATCTCAGGCATGGCAATGCGCTCAGTCTATGTTCAGGTACATAGCCGGGCTGACCTGATTGCCCCGCTCCAGCTTCTTAATGGCACTCTCGGTCTCGTTAGTCAGCCTGTCCATCTCCAGCACGCTCTTTGCCATCTGCGGCAGAGCCTCTTGTCGGAAACGGGCGATGTCATCCAAGGCACCGTGGATATCAGCGAATGCCTGCTTGAGCACACCAATGTCAAGCTGACTGGTCGAGGCCTGCTTGTGAATCTCCACCCCTTGCTCTTTCAGCCGCCGGGCTGTATCGCCAATCAGCTTGTTGGTGGTGGTGTTGACCGCCTCGATCTTGCCGAGGACAATCTTCTGGTTTGCCAAGGCCAGAGCCACGGTCACAGCCACGTTCAGGGCATTGACGGTCACATTCACCGCCCGGTTCACTCCCCTGATCAGCTCCTTGTTGTTGCGGACAATGATCTCTATTGCCAGCACGGCCTGCTGATTGACGGCCAGCTGCTGCTGCAAGTCCATCAAACGCTGCCGGAGCGGGAAGAGCAACTCCTCATTGATGAAGCGGGCACGCGGGTCATCCGAGGGGATGTCCTCTTGCACTGCCTGACTCAGCTTGGTGTCCAGCAGCAGCCCAAGTTCTATGGCTTTCCTGAGCTTGTGGGTGGCCAAGCGGAGCTGCTTCTGGTCGTCAGTCAGGGTGAGGTTATCTCGCTTCAGCGTGTCCGCGCCAGTCTGCAAGGAGCGGAAGATGGCATCGAGTACCGTCTGCGCGCTCTCGAACTGCATAAAGTACCGCTTCAAGGGTGTGCCGATGCCGGGCAAGGCACCCAGAAGGCGGGCGAACCACCCCGGATCAAGGTTGAACTTCTGCGGGTCCAGCTCCTCCACCTTCAGGTTGAGGTCAACCAGGGCATTCGCCACTGCGCCACCATCCTCGCCTTTCTCCGCCAGCTTGCGGATTGGCTCACGCAGCATGGCACTGCGCAGGGCCGAGTCCTTCTGGGCCTTAGCTCCAAGGTTGTCGATTGAGGCAACATTCTGCTGCCTGATCTCCAGCTGGGTGGCATCCTCTGGGTTGAAGGCGAGGATGTTGGCAATGAACTCATTCGCCATCTTCTCTAATTCCGGGTCAGCAGCCTTTGTTACTGCCAAGCTGCTTGGATCAACCAGCCCTAGCTCTGCACTGAGCTTCTGCTCATCGACCTTAACCAAGCCTCTTTCCTGCACTGTCTCTGCCATCTCCCTGTCTCCCTTGATAGTCACGTTGCGTGGTCTGAACAGGGTACCCTGCAAAATATCTAGTGGGTACCCATCAGCCTGTCTAGTGGGTACCCATCAGCCTGTCTAGTGGGTACCCATCTGAATGCCTAGTGGGTACCCTCCAGATTTTCACCTGGGTACCCAGCAGCGGTGCTTTAATAGTGGCGGGCGCGGGCCGCCACCTGCTGGAGCTGTGCTATGGCTGTCTCAAAATCGCCCCTGGCCAAAGCGGTGTCCGTGGACATCGCGGCCACTGCCACCACGGTCTCTTCCAGGGCGGTCATCGCCTCCTCGTTGGCCGCCAGCAGTTCATCCACTCGCTCTAGCTGCTCGCAGCGCAGCTTGCGGCGACGGATGAGGGCCTCGCGCTCCTTGCGGTCAGCCTCGCTGTCCGGCTTGTCAAGGTTGGCGAGCCGCTTGTCAATGTAGGCCAAGTCAATGCCGCCGACACTCTCCAGTAGGGCAGCAACCCGTTGCAGATTATCCAGACCGCCTAAGTACACCTGCTCTGCCGCACCCAGGAAACGCCCGTAGGACAGCTCGCCTTGTTGGAACCTTGTTGCCAGCAGGCTGCCTAGCTTGTCAAACTTGGCCCGCATCCGCTCGAACTGCTCCAAGCCCTGCTCGGCAGAGGACTCAGCCCCGGTGATCCGCTGCGCCTGCGCCAGGTTGCGGCGCAGGCTCTCAAGGAACTGGGCCTTCTGCGCCTGGGTGCCTTCTGCGAGCTGCTGCAAATAGCGGGCAGAGAGGGTCTCACCCCGGAAGAAGATGTTGACAATGGCACTGCCCAAGCCCACGGTCAGCCCGCCAATCAGGCCTAGATAGAGCAGAGGCGTGTTGAAGAGATAGGCGGCAAAGCCGAGCGGCAGTGCCAGGGCAGGCGGGTAGAGGGTCAGCCAGTGACTGAGGCCCTGCCGCACGATCTGCCGCTGAATCGCAGCCTGGCTGAAGTCTTGCAGCTTGGGCGGGGAGGGAGGATTGGACTGCATTGGCTCAGAATCCCTGTTCAGCGGGCGATAAGATGGTCAGCATGTTGACAAGCAGCCTGATTGTATATACGATAAAAGGGCCATGAAACGCAGACCTGAACATATTTCCCAGGCAGACTGGGATGCTGTTGACTCCCCGCCGTTAGACAACTCCCTTCTTGCTGCTATGAAACCGGTGAGGATGGAACATCCCAACATTCCGCCACGGGTGCGCGGCCCCCAGAAAGCAGCAAGGAAGGCCGCTGTCTCTATCCGGCTTGACCAAGCCGTTGTCGAGTCCTTCCGGGCTACGGGTCGCGGTTGGCAGGCCCGCGTGAATGACATCCTGCGGGACTGGCTCAAGGAGCACAAACCGGCTTGAGGAGCCTTGCGTTCACAACGTTCAGGAACTCGTCTAAAGAGACAGCTCTGCCGTCGATCATCGGGGTTGCCTGGGCAAAGAACTCATCTGTCAGTTCCGGGGCATCATCAGGATCAGTCCATGTGGAGGAAGTATCTTCCGCTTTCTCGTTCATCACATATCCTCCCGCACTAGCACCAGTTCCACTCGCGGCAGGCGGTACTCGTAGGTGCGCAGGGACTCGCCGGGCTGCTGGGTAAGCGGCTTGGTGCCGCCTAAGCCCAGAGGATGAACGCGGTTGGCATCAAGGCTGTGGGTGATCTGCAAGTAGCGGCTCACCGCCTCTGCCCGCTCTTGAGAGAGGCGCAGGTTCTCCTCTGCGTCCCCGCGCACTCCAGTATGCCCTTTGATGACAATACGGAAGTGCGGGTAATGACTGAGCCGGGCCATTGCCGTGTCGATGGTCTGCTTGCCGAGGATGTCCAAGGTGGCTGTGCCCTGCTGGAAGATGATCGGATCAATCTTCAAAGTGCCGACCTCTTTCAGTGCATCCCAGCCTACATTGTCAAGCGGGGCAAAGCTAACTGCTCCGATTGAAGAAGCCTTCTCGCCAGACGCAGTAAAGCCTGCTGTGCCGCTGCTGAAGAGTTCTTCGAGAAAGCTCTTGTTGGTGAGCCGGTAGGGATTGCCGTCCGGTACTGGGCTGGCGGGAAAGTCACCGGCATTCACCAGTATCTCTGCTGCCGATTCGATGGCCGCGACCAAGCCTTCCTCCCCTGCCCCTCCTGCCGCAGTGATGCCGAACCACTGCTCGCAGTTGTCTGAGAGCGAGAGCCAGTCCACGCCCTTGAGCATAATCCGCACCGGCTCTTCAGTAAGCCCCGTTTCCTCCTTGATGTGGCGGATGAATAGCTCCTCTTCTTGGCGGTACTTCTTCAGCACCTTAAAGTAGGTGGCGAGGAAGAGCTTAACGATGTCAGGGTTCTTCTGGGCAAAGTCCCGACGAACAAGCAGTACGTCCACAATCAGCCGCTCTGTGTCCTCAGTGCCAAGCAGCTTCACTATCCCCTTCTCCTGAAGAGCCTTGGTGACATCTGGTTCCCAGAGCACAGCCACATCGGCCTTGCCAGAGAGCAAGGCATTCTTCGCCTGCTCAGAGCCGTTCACGGCCAGACGCAAAGGGCCAGGCGGCGGGTGCAGCTCCTTGACGTTGAAGTGATCTGCTGCTGCCTTGGCAAGATGCTCGCTGGGACTGGCTGGAGTGAAGGCGACCTTAGCATCCAGCTTGCCTTTCAGGTCATCAAGGCTGGCCACCCGGTCTTTGCGGGCAAGAATGGCATCGCCACCCTTGGATTCGTCAAGCACGGCAACGATGACCCCAGGATAGGCAAACCGCTCGGCATTGAGGAGGTAGGAATCGACTGTAGCTACAGCGAAATCAAGCTCGCCCTTCTCAAGACGTTCCATGCGGCGAGCATAATCAGCCTTGTCGTCCTCCCAGGCCAGCAGCCAGCCTGCCCGGTGCATCGCACTTTTCATCTCTGGTGAGCGCAAAGGGAAGTAGCCAATCCAGTTGTCGAGGGCAATGCGGAGTTTGCCCTGCGTTTGGGCGGCATCGCTGGTGGTCTGCTGCTTGCGGTCAAGCAGCTTGGGCAGGAGCAGCCAGATGCCGTAAGTGACACCCAGGCCCAGGAGCATCAGGAGCAGGGCACCAATCAGCCTGGCCTTCATTGCTGGAACGTAGCGACATCAAAGGTTTCTGCTTCCGCCAGCACATCAGCCAAACCTTGGCGCAGGGCAGCTGGATTGTCCGCCGCCTTATAGACCGTGCGGCCTGGCATGTTGAGAGCGTGATCTGTGCCGATGCAGAAGCCAATGGTGTGCAGCTCCACCGGGGTGTTATCCAGCATCCACGCGACCTTCTCGTTGGGTTCCTGGCCTGGATTCGCTTGACCATCTGTAACCACGACTAAGATATAACGGCCATAGCCGAGCTGACGCACAGCCTGCTGCTCAAGCCGGGCATAACCGGTGCTGATCGCATCACGTAGTGGGGTGCCGCCAGCAGCGTAGGCAGACTGCACCTGCTCGGTAAGCTGCTGGCGGTTGCCGGTGCCCAGCGGTACCAGTTCCCGAATTTGGCTATCAGTGAAGATCAGCATCCCAAGGTTCGCATCTGCGGGCACACTGGCAGCAAACTCTTTAAGTGCGTCCTTGGCAGTCTCGATCTTATTTTTATTGCCAGAACACTGACTATCTCCCATAGAGCCGCTGCCGTCCAAGACGACATAATAGTTGTCAGCCAGCAGGTTCGGAGCCAGGACTGTATTGCCATTTGGCGCAGGCGGCCAGGGCAAGGCGAGCGGTTTAGGCACGGAAGAAGCGGTTGGAGCATGAGCAGAAAGAAGACTGGTGGCCTTGTTTTGTTCCTTGAAGAGGATAAACAGCACAACACCTATGATCACGAGAAAGACTATGAAGAGTCGAGGCAGCGTGCTCTTTTTCTTCTGGCTGTAAAGCGTTGCCATTCCGTCCTCCTTCACAGTGGCTTGAAGACCGAGGTCTCGGCTTCGAGCTGGATGATACGGAACTCCACCCGCATGTTGTCACGCCACTCCTGCTCGGTCTTGGGTGGGCAGGGTTCGCCACCGCAGATGCCGCTCTTGGGCTTGGCGATACCGTGGCCAACCACGGCGAACTGGCTCTCATCAAGGACAACACCCTTGGCTGAGGCGAACTCGGTGATGCCATTACGCACCGCATTGGCCCGCGATAGGCTCAGATTCTTGGCTGACTGCTTGATCTGGCCCAGCACCATCTCTGTGGCGTTCTGCTTCTTCGCCTTGAGATAGCCCATTGGGTCAGAATGGCCCTCAATGGTGATCACTGCGCCGCCATAGGTGGTTGCCAACTCAATCACCTTGCTGAAGGCATCAGCGTACAGATCAGCAGAGAACTGGTTCTGGTTGGGCTGGAAAAAGACCTCAAAGGAGAACAACTCGCCTTGCCCCAAAGTGTCCTGCTGCTGCTTGCGCTGGATCACGCCTGCGACCTGGGCTGTGTCGAACTTGGGCACAGCCACGCCTGCCACGTTGGTCAGCCCTTCTTTGAGCGTGCCGTAGTCAAAGCCAGCCACAGTCAGGGGAGCCTTTTTCGCCAGTAGGCCGATCTTGACCAAGGCACTCTGAATCTGCTCCTTGAGGTTGGTGAAGTTACGCGGATAATTCGCATCCGTAAAGAACTTGACATTGCCAGCAAAGCCGACAAACTCGCAGTCAGCATAGAGTGATTCGGCATCAGCCACAGCAGCGGGACTGTCAAACAGTAGCTGGGCCGAAGCCTTGATCGTTTCGGTGTAGTCCTTCATCCGGGCTGCCTTGTCCTTGAATAGCGCAGCAAGCTGCTCCTCGCCCTGCATCAGGCCGTTGACAAACTTCTCCACCTCATTGCGATGAACCTTGAAGTAATCCGAGCGCACTGCATAAACATCGGCGATGACCCGGTTGGCGGTCTTGGTAGAGAGCATGATCTCCGCGCCTTTCACCGAACCTTCCGAGCCAGTGCCTACTTTGCCGCCGGAAGTCAGGGCCTGACCGTCTGGAATGATCATCAGAGCTGCGTCAACGTCGGCATCATGGAAGGCTTCTGCCGGAGTTTCCTGCGTGCCGGTCAGGTCTTTCACCCATTTGAGGTTGACATCGCTCATGGACAAGCCAGCATCGGCCAAGACCTTAGCCAGATAATCGACATGCGGGCCATACGCCTGAAGAGCCACGGTCTTGCCCTTGAGGTCTTTGGCGGTCTTGATGCCCTCTTTCACTACCAGGCAGTCGCCGCCGTTTGACCAGGTGAGTTGGTAGATGATAACCGGTGCGGTGCGCGGGTCACGGGCTAAAACCTCGGCAGCCATGTTCACCATGCCGAGTGTACCGCGTAAATAGGGAGTTTCACCGCTCAGATAGGCTTCGACTTGCTTCTTGAAGTCATCCTCACGCACTAAAGTCAGCTTGAGGCCCTTTTTGCCAAAGATGCTGTCCGGTACAGTCTTGGCTGCATTGCCGTTGGCCAGGATGGTGGCTTCGTCGCCACCCCAAGTAATCAGCGGCACGCGGATGGCATCTGCTGCCTTGACCTCCGCAACCGGCGCATTGATGGTCTTGGTCAGTGGTGGTGCGTCAAGATACTGCACTGCCTGGGCCGTAGCACAGCACAGCACGAGACAAATGCAAACGAACTGGCCAATTCTTTGTCGCATCATGAAATCCCCCTTTGGTTGTATGCAGGTATCGCCCCTGCTCCGGTGCAGATTGTCACGAACAGGGAAACATGTCAAGTTCTTTTGCGGAAAATGGAATGGATCGCACTATTTTTCCTGCTTGGTTCTGTATAACACGCAGGCTGGGTTGGAGTATTCAACCAGCTCTGCCACCAAGGAGCCGATCAGGAGCTTTGCTTGAATCTCCACCGGCACCCGACAGATATCATCTGTCAACCAGAACACGGTATCCCCGTTCTTGTCGTATAGACCCCGGAAGGCCATCTTCGGTTGCACCTTGACGGTGTTGAGTCTGCCGAAGAGGGTGTCTTTGGCTTCCTTGCGGAAAATTTTCACTGGCACGAGATGGCGTTTTTTATCGACAAAGACCGGTACAGCCTGCTGCTGTTCCTGGTTGAGTCGCAAGGCACGGGTGATAAAGAAGGCGGAGAATTCATTATAGGCCGGGCCGTCAAGTTGATAGCTTTCCGGCAGCTTGTTCTGCTTCTTGTAGATGATTTTAAACTGCTGCTGATCATACAGGGTGAGCCGCTGCACCGTCTTGCGCCGCTCAATCTGCTGCACTGCATAGCGCACTGGCAACTTGAGCGGCCCGCGCAGCTGCGTGACAAAGGTGTCATCAACTGGATAGACCGCCTTAAACAGACCATAATCCGTTACTCTGGCAATAAGTACCTGCCCGCCGTTGGCAGGTGCTTTGCTCAGGCTGAGATGCAGATCACCAATCTTTATTCCGCCTGACCAAGACACTGAAAAGTGCATTTTTTCCTGGCCTGAGTACACAACGGCAAGGGCTTGCGGGTCAAGGACAAGGGGAGATTCAGCAGCGCAGACAGGAAGCGGGCAGGCAAGGCAGCAAAGTAGGAAGGCAATGTGGCGGAGAGAATTCAATTGGTTAAAGAGCAGGTTGCGGTCTATTTTCCCCTGATTGGTCAGGGGTGCGGCTCGTTTCCAAAGGAGTTTGGCTCGGCCAGAAAGGAGTTGGAGTCGGCAACAAAGGAGTTTGGCTTGGCCAAACTCCTTTCCTGGTAAGCCGCAGAGGAGTCTTGCCGACTTGGAAAGGAGTTGGAGTCGGCAAAACTCCTTTCTGGCCAAGCCAGACTCCTTTCCTACTCGGCCAAACTCCTTTCTTGGTTAGCCGAAGAGAAGTTTTGCCGACTTGCAAAGGAGTTTTAGTCGGCCAAACTCCTCTTCTCCCGAGCCAGAAACCTTACCCAAGGAGCTGTCCAGCTTGAAAAATGGCTATCGCCAAAATAGAGGCAAGTGTGGTGTTAAACCCGATGGAAAAAAAAGCCCATTTCCACGAGCCGCTTTCCTTGGCAATCGCTACGGCGGTGACAAAACAGGGTGAGTAAAACATCACAAAGACCAGAAAGGCTAAGGCGGCGGCTGGACTCCAACGCGGATCAGCTGCCAGCCGCTCTTTCAGCGGGGCCGCATCTTCAGGATTGGTCTCGCCTAAAGAGTAGGCTGTGCCTAGCGTAGAAACAATGACCTCCTTGGCCGCAAAACCACCTACCAAGGCAATGTTGGTGCGCCAATCAAAACCAGCATATTGACTGATTGGTTCCAAAGCTAAACCAATACGACCTGCCAGAGAATGCCGTAGCCCGGCCTCAGCTTTCTGGCGTTCAAGCTGCGCAATTGCTTCAGGCGGAGCAGCAAGCTGCTGCTGGACAGCGAATTTTTCTGCTTCAGCTGCTGGTAGGCTAGGATACGTCATCATGGCCCAAAGTAAGATGGAGATCCCGAGAATGACTGTACCTGCTTTTTTTATGTACTGCCAGGTGCGTTCCCAAGTGTGAGTGAATAGGCCGCGTAACGTGGGAAAGCGGTAAGGAGGCAGCTCCATGACAAAAGGGGTGGACTCGCCTTTCAGCACAGTGAGGCGGAGAAATTTAGCAGCAAGCAGGGCTACTGTCCAAGTGAAGAGCGTGGCTAAGAACATATATGCGGGTTGATGATCGGCGAAAAAGGCCCCGATAATCAGTGTGAGTACCGGCAACTTGGCTCCGCAGTTCATGAACGGCACTGTAAGGAGCGTGGCCATCCGTTCTTTCGGCGAACGGAGGGTGCGAGCTGCCAAGACACCGGGTACAGCGCAGCCACCGGCAATCCCGCCAGAGACAATAAAGGGCATGACTGAGGAGCCGTGCAGACCAAAGAAGTGGAATATCCGATCCATCATGAAGGCAACCCGCGCCAAGTAGCCGGAGTCCTCTAGCACGGCAATGCCAAAGAACATGAACATGATGATGGGCACAAAACCGAATACCCCACCCACTCCGTCGATCAGGCCGGAAATGAGCATCGATTTCAGCGGCCCTTCGGGTAAGCTGATCTCAGCTATTGCACCGAGTAATTCAAACAGATAGCCCAGGGCATCGACCAGAAAGCCTGACCAGTTAAAGGTAAAGCTGTACAGACCAAAGAGAATGGCAGCCATGAGCAGTGGCCCGAGCACCTGGTGGGTGACAATCTTATCAATCTTGTCTGAGGCGTAGAGCCGGTCTTCGTCAAAGGCCCGTGTCACCACACCCTGGCGGAGGATGGCCTTGATAAAGCCGTAGCGGTGGTCAGCGATCACTGCCTCTGGGTAGGCATCGAGAGTATGGCGCAGATGCTGGGTCAAGGTCTCGCTCAGGCTCAGGAGCTGCCGCCCGGCTCGAGCATCTGCCCGCATGACTTGACTGATGATCTGCTCGTCATTTTCCAAGATCTTCAGGGCAGTCCAGCGAGCTGGATAACAATGCGTCAGGAGCTGCCCCTCTTCAATGAGGGTGATGCAGTCACGCAGGGCATAGTCAATGTCCGAGCCATAGCGGAGCAGGGTTGGCGGACGTTTTTTCTCTTGGCTGACTGCCAGCACCGCATCCAGCAGATCCGGTACTCCTCTGCCGCTGCGGGCAACAATGGGCAGCACGGGCACACCCAGCAGTCTGCTCAACTCAGTCGCATTGATGCTGATGCCCCGTTTCTCTGCGGCATCAACCATGTTCAGAGCGATCACCAGGGGCACGCCCAACTCCAGAAACTGGCAGGTCAGATAGAGGTTACGCTCCAGATTAACCGCATCAACGATGTTGACTACCACGTCAGGCTGCTCGTTCACCAAGTAGTCGCGGGCTACCAGCTCCTCAACCGAATAGGCAGTGAGCGAGTAGGTACCGGGCAGGTCAACCACCTGGATGGCAAAATCCTTGTGACTATGGAAGCCCTCTTTCTTCTCAACAGTTACGCCAGGGTAGTTGCCCACGTGCTGGTGCGAGCCAGTGAGATGGTTGAACAGGGTGGTTTTGCCAGCATTGGGATTGCCAGCCAAGGCGAGATGAATGGAGTCGTTCACAAAAATGCTCTGCGGCAGAGGGTACAGGGAGGGGACTCAGTCTCAGCGTTGTTTGTCCGCTTCTTCCTCAGGCGGCGGGCAGTTGGTTTTGCCGCAGGATGAACAGCCGCCTCTGCACTGCGAGGAGAAACCAGAACGGAAGGCGCGAAAGAGTCTGAAGGCGAGCCAGACGAGAATACCCAGGACAATGAGACCGACAAGCAGATCCTGCATATATCAAGCCGGTTCAACAAAGATGTTGGAGGCAATTGGCTCGTCCAGACTGAGAGTGCTGCCGTTGAGTCTCACCATACAGTGCTGCCTCCTGCGGCTTTCTCGAGAGCAGAGTGGTTCCAGCACGGTGCCAGGCAGGACACCAAGAGTGGCCATTCTGCCGCAGATCCCCCGGTCGCCGCTGATCCGGCAGACTCTGACCCGGCGGCTGCACCCGCAGCACTCAGAGAGCGGTCGTGCCCCGCCCTGCTCGCAGTCTTTGCTTCTGCCCAACAGATAATGAAAGAACATGCCGCTCTGCTCGTTAATGATGAAGAACCTGGGTCAATTCAGACCCAGTAATAATAAGTATTGTCAACAGGCTTGACAAGGGTTTTCTTGCAAGCAGGGGCGCGGAACAAGATGAGGCTTAAGGCGTGGTTATTAAGCTATTGCCGATAGGGAACATTTGAGCGCAATGTGGTTATTCCTCTCTCATATTGAGCATAAATCCTGCCTCTCTTATCCGTAATAGCCCCGGTACCACTCGACAAACTTGCTGATACCCTCCTCAATGCTGGTCTGCGGCTTAAAGCCGATCTCCCGCACCAAGTCGTCCACGTTAGCGTAGGTGGCCCGCACGTCGCCCGCCTGCATGGGCATATAGTTGCGGATTGCCTTCTTGCCGAGACAGTCCTCCAGCACATCTATATAGTGCAGCAGCTTCTGCTTGTCGTTGTTGCCGATATTATACAGCCGACACGGGCAGTAGCTGGTCGCCGGATCAGGCTGGTCGCCGCTCCAAGCTGGGTTCGGCACAGGCAGATGATCAATCAGGCGGAAGACTCCCTCGACAATGTCGTCGATGTAGGTAAAGTCCCGCTCCATGTCCCCGTTGTTGAAGAT
The DNA here is from genome assembly GCF_048287395.1 of Candidatus Electronema sp. PJ. Taxonomy (NCBI): domain Bacteria; kingdom Pseudomonadati; phylum Thermodesulfobacteriota; class Desulfobulbia; order Desulfobulbales; family Desulfobulbaceae; genus Candidatus Electronema; species Candidatus Electronema sp. PJ. The sequence goes on from NZ_JBLWEO010000014.1 coordinate 20,235, forward strand.
ATTGACTGGTTTGTCTTCCAGAATCGCCTTGGTGAAGAGGAACAGAGCCATATCTGGTCTGCCCCACGGCCCATAGACGGTGAAGAAACGCAGGCCAGTGCAAGCCATCCCGTAGAGATGGCTGTAACTGTGTGCCATCAACTCGTTGGCCTTCTTCGAGGCCGCGTACAGAGAAACCGGGTGGTCAACGTTGTCATGCACCGAGAACGGCATGGCAGTATTGGCCCCATAAACCGAACTGGACGAAGCGTAGAGCAGGTGCTTGACCTTGTTGTGGCGGCAGCCTTCCAGCACGTTGAGAAAGCCGACGATGTTGGTGTCCACATAGGAATGCGGGTTGATCAGCGAGTAGCGCACGCCCGCCTGCGCTGCCAGGTTGACCACTGCGTCGAACTGCTCCACGGCAAAGAGCTGCTCCATCAATCCTCGGTCGGCCATGTCGAAGTAAGCGTGGCTGAAGCCGGGGAAGGCCAGCAGCTGTGCCAGCCTGGCCTTTTTCAGATTGGGATCGTAGTAGTCGTTGAGGTTGTCCAGTCCCACGACTGTGCGGCCTGCCTCAAGCAGGCGTTTAGACAGAGTATAGCCAATAAATCCGGCTGCGCCGGTAACGAGTATCTTTTGCATGATGGTTCCTTGCTTTGTAAAAAGGCGGCTGCGATGCTCCGCCCTCTGGAATGTCGTTCGCGGAGATACCATAGTGACTCCAACCGAGTCACTATGCTGACTCCAACCGAGTCACTATGCTGACACCAACCGAATCACCATGCTGACTCCAACCGAGTCACCATGCTGACTCTTTGCCTCAGACCCTAGTGTGAGAGCCTTAGTCCGAGAAGTCACCCTCCGGCCCTTTGTCCGTGCAGAGCGTGGCGGCGCGGGCGCGGATTTTCTCCTCTGTCCACTCGTCCGGTGACTCGATGCGCCCAGCTTTCGGGCCAAGGTCATAGGAGCCTGCCTCCAGAATGGCATCCACGGCGTGGCGGGCCGTGCCCTGGGCGTTGAAGACCTCGGTCAGCATGGTGAAGACGAAATCGCTGACCCGGCGGGCCATGCGTTCCCGAATCTCTCGCGGCTGGCCCATGATGCGGTTCTCAAAAGGCGCGTTGAGGCTCTTGTAATTGCCTTTCGACCAGCCTTTGTCCTTGGCGTAGGCCTTCATCTGCGCCCACAGCTCCTCAGTCACACCTTGGGCTGGCACCTTGATGAATTCACCGTTCGCATCCAGGATGGCATTGCCGTAGTCGTTCACTTCCACGCCCCAGGAGATCATCTGGAGAGCGGTGGCGACATTGGCCTTGGTGGTGCGGGTCTGGCAGGCAATCTCACGCAGCCGCTCTGAGCTGTTGCCGGACGTGCCGTGCTGCGCCCCGGACACGCCGTATTTGGCCAAGGCAGCGTGAATCTCTGCGGTCAAGCCGACCTGAATGCCTTGGGCAGAAGCCTCCAGACCGTGCGTGGTGCCGTTGTTGAGGTCTATCCAGTCCGGGAAGATGTCATGCGCGTTCAGGCCCTGCACCAGGAACAGTGCCTCTGGCGCGGACGACAGGCCAGCCGTGCCTTTGATCTCGCCCACTTCGGTCTCATAACCAGCCCATGCGGGGATAACACTGCTCAGGGCGAGACTGGCGAGCAGATTGTCGTCGTCCTGCATGTGCGAGGCATCAACGGCGATGGACGTGATGCCCGCGTCAAACATGCTGGGAATCTCAGTGCGGGCAAAGGGCAAGTCTGCTGCGGACTTGATGCCGTAGTGGTCAGCATGAATCGCCACAGGCACGGTGATCGCCAGCTCGTTGCAGAGCGCATCGACCTGCCGGGCCATGTTCCAATAGTTGGTGGCGCAGTAGAAGGAAGCACCGCCTTCCGAGCGGGCAATCTCAATGATCAGGGCGGCCTGCGCGCGCTGGGCAGCCAGCAGCGCACCCCGGATCACTAAGTTGCTGCGGCCATTGGCAGCCATGGTCATGGCCTTGCCCTTGCGCAGCATGGCCCGGTCTATCACCTTGCCGCTGACGATCAGGGCGCGGGAGTTGGGAAACAGGGCCTTGATGTTGGGTGGCCGACCTACTTCTAAGGCTTTCTCAAAGTCTGCTATGTAGGACATGGGTTCCTCCTTGTCTTCAGGTTGATCCGTAGCGCAGGGGCGAACGGTTTTTCGCCCTTACTGCTTATGAACAAAGAAACGCACCGCGATGATGCTGATCTCATACAGCACGACTAACGGCCCGGCCATAAGGAATTGGTTGACCGGATCAGGGGTTGGCGTGACGACTGCCGCGACAATGAAGGCAATCAGCACAGCGTATTTGCGGTTCTTCGCCAGAAAGGGCGCATCGACCTTGCCCAGCTTGGCGAGAAAGACCATGAACACCGGCAGCTCGAAGATCATGCCAAAGGCAATGAGCAGGAACAGGGCCAAGGAGAAATACTCGCTCACCGCAGGCATCGGCTCCAGAAAGCTGCTGGAATAGCCGAGGAGAAAGCGGAAGGTCGGCGGGAAGATGACTAAGTAGCCGAAGGCCGCGCCACCAAGGAAACAGAAGGACGACACCACCGTGAAGGGCAGCAGAGTCTGCTTCTCGTGCTGATACAGCCCAGGGGCGACAAATCGCCAAACTTGGTAGAAGATCACCGGGCTGGCCAGCAGCAGGCCTGCCACCAAGGCCAGCTTGAGATAGAAGAAGAAGCCCTCTTGGTAGGAGATGAAGATCAGGCTTTTCTGCTCCGGCATGACCTGCACCAACGGGGCAAAGAACCAGTCCGAAATCTGCTCAATTACCGCATAGGCGATGGTGAAACCAATGGCAGATGCCACCAAGGAAATGATCAGGCAGGAGCGCAGCTCGGCGAGATGCTCGGTCAGCGGCTGCTGGTTCAGTGCTTCCTGATCGTTCATAGCTGATTCTCCTTGATGGTTAACTGCCACAGCATACCCGGTTCAGGCAAAGCTGTCAAACCTCCAGCCAGAAGGCAGGCATTGACTTATCTACCACTTCATTGCTAAACTGGCAGCAGGCACTCTTTTAACCAAACAGCACCATCGTCTTCCCGCATGACTATGCCCCACCTTCTTATTGTCGATGACGAGCAGAGTATGCGGGATTTTCTCAGCATCCTCTTCTATCGGGAAGGCTGTGCAGTCACTGCCGCGCCCAGTGCCGAGGCTGCGTTAGCCGCTGTCGGACAGAAGAAATTCGATGCGGTCATCTCTGATGTGCGGATGCCGGGCATGAGTGGCCTTGAGCTGCTGGCAGAACTGAAAAGCGGCCAACCTGACCTGCCAGTCATCATGGTCACAGCCTTTGCCTCGCCTGACGACGCAGTACAGGCGATGAAGAGCGGGGCCTTTGATTATCTGGCCAAGCCCTTCAACGTGGAGGAACTGCGCAAAGTCGTGCGGTCTGCTTTAGCCAAGCGCAAGACGGACGCAGCGGCAGGAGATACAGCAGGTGGACTACCAGGCATTATCGGGTCCAGCCCAGAAATGCTGAAGATCTTTGATCTGATCCGGCGGGTTGCGCCCACGCCAGCCAGTGTTCTCATCACTGGCGAATCAGGTACTGGCAAAGAGCTGATCGCCAAGGCTATCCATGATCTGTCCAAGGTCGGGCAGAATCCCTTTGTCGCCATCAATTGCAGTGCCATCCCGGAAAGCCTACTGGAAAGCGAGCTGTTCGGCCATACCAAAGGCGCATTCACTGGCGCAGTGGCAGACAAGGCTGGGCTATTCGAGCAGGCCCACACTGGCACGGTCTTTCTCGACGAAATCGGCGAACTCACCCTGCCCATCCAGACCAAGCTGCTGCGAGTGCTCCAGGAGCGGCAGATCATGCCAGTTGGTTCAGCCCGAACCAAGCAGGTGGATGTCCGCATCGTCGCCGCCACCAACCGCAATCTGGAGGAAGAGGTCATGGAAAAACGTTTCCGCGAAGATCTCTTCTACCGCCTCGCCGTGGTGCCCGTGCGCTTGCCGCCGCTGCGGGAGCGGAAGGGTGATGTCCCTCTCTTGGTCGAGCATTTCTTGAAGAAATATGCCAAATTGATGGGCAGAGAGGTGCAGAGTATCTCCTCCTACGGCATGGAAGTGTTGATGAACTACAATTTCCCTGGTAATGTGCGGGAATTGGAGAACATCATCGAGCGGGGCGTGGCCTTGGAGTCGTCCAGCATCATCCTGCCGGAAAGCCTGATTCTCTCTGCCCGTAAGGAGCAGAAAAACACCGCCCCAGCACCGGTCAGAGAACCGCTCTTTGTCGGGGCGTGGGATGAGGATGAGCTGTTTGACCGGGGTCTGGAGGAGAGTGTGGCGAGAATGGAGCGAAAAATGATCCTCCACGCCATTGAGGCAGCAGAAGGCTCCAAGATACGCGCTGCCGAGCTGCTTAAGGTCAGCTTCCGCTCCCTGCGCTACAAAGCCAAGAAATATGGCATGGAATAGAGATCCTGCATACATCAACCAGAAGAAGAGTTGCCTTTTAGAGTCCAGCAATCAGGTTGATGTCAGGTGCTTTTGGGCCTAGTGCGCAGTGTGTGGAACTCCTTTAGGGAAGAGTGCTATTCGTTGACCAAGGAGTTTGGCTCGGCCAGAAAGGAGTTCTACTCGGTAGGAAAGGAGTTCGGCTTGGCCAAACTGCTTTCCTGTTGAGCCACCAAGGAGTTTGGCCAAGTCGCAAAGGAATCTTGCCGACTTGGAAAGGAGTTGAAGTCGGCCAAACTCCTTTGCAGGTAAGTACAACTTCTTTGCAAGTCGGCAGAACTCCTCTGTTGCCCAGCCAAACTCCTTTGCCAGCGAGCAAGAAAGGAATGTTTTCTCAGAGTTATCTTGAAAATATCGCAACTGGAGAAAAAGGCTTGCTCTCCGCTGCCATCAGGGAACCCAACTCTTCTTATTGACTTCTGCAAGAGGTCTCATGAACCAAGGCATAGTCAGATAATGGACAGAAGCAAATTCATCAAAGAGCTGACACCAAGGCAGAACACGGGTGAGCAGTTGCGCTTGCACATTCTCTGGTTGCTGATGATCCGGGTGATGCTCTTTACCCTGCTGATTGCCGTTACCGTCGTCCTTCAGACCAAGGGCCGCGACATTATCCTGCCGCCACCGGCAGTGACCATGGCTTTTCTTTCTGTGGTCTTCATCTACTCCATCGGCTCGGCAGGTTTACTCCAGAACCGTATTAAGCATCTGCCCCGCTTCGGTCTGCTCCAGCTCCTCTCAGACACAGTCTTTGCGGCTTTGCTGGTGGCAGGCACCGGTTGCAGCCAGTCGATCTTCACCCCTGTGTTCATTTTTCCGGTGATCGCGGGTGGCTTGACCCTCAGCCGCACTGGCGGCCTGATCGCGGCAGCGGCAGCCTCCATTCTTTACGGAGCCATCCTGGCCTGCGAATATCTGGGGCATATCCCCCAGTTTTACGCGCACACCAGATACGTACCGCCGACAGACTATCTTAATCTGACCAATGTCTATTCGGTCTATGGCATCACTTTTTTTACCATTGCCTTACTCAGCAATCTGCTTGCCGGACGGCTGCGCAGCACCGAGGAGGCCCTCTCCCGCACCTTTGTCCAGTTCGACCGGCTGAATCAGCTCTATAAGCAGGTCTTTGACGATATCGGCACAGGCATTATCACCGTTGATGGCCGCAATCGGATTACCTCCTGCAACCCAGCCTTTGCCCAGCTTTCTGGTTTTGCCGCTGCTGATCTTGTCGGCCTACCCTTTGCCTCCTTCTTCCCAGCGGCCATGCTCACTGAAACCGACCAAAGTAGGCAGGTCGCTGACATGCAACGGAAAGACGGCAGGATGATGCGGATCAGGCACACCTTTGCCCATCTCAACCTGCCTTCTGATCCAGTCTTGGACGATCCAGATCCAGGCAATGCTCAGTGCAAGGTGATCACGGTGCAAGATGTCAGCCTGCTGGAGCAGATGGAGCAGCAAATGCGGGCCGCAGAGAAGATGGCAGCGATTGGCGAGTTGAGTGCGGCTATTGCCCATGACTTTCGCAACCCGATAGCCGCTATCTCCGGCTCGGCCCAGCTTCTCAAGAGCGTCCATGCAGCGGACAGCAGCCCTGATCCCATCAGCCGGACTAACCGCCATCTCACCGAGATCATCCTCCGAGAATCAGCGCGGATGGAGAAGACTATCACCGACTTCCTCCAGTTTGCCCGGCCCTCTGCCCTCACGCCAGAATGGTTTGATCTCCGGCGGCTCACCGAGGAGACTATCCGCCAGGTCAAGGGCCGAGAGTCCTGCCCGCTAGCCGCTGCAATGGAGCTGGATATCCCAGATCACTTAGACTGCTGGGCTGATCGCCAGCTTGTGCAAATTCTGCTGACCCATCTGCTGGAAAATAGCTGTGCAGCCGCAGCGCAGACAAACTCCTGGCCGGTACTGATTAAGGCGCGCGAGAAACAGGAAGATGGGCGGAACTGCATCTGTATAGCCGTGATTGACCGTGGCCCTAGCATTGCTGAAAACATCCGCGAGGTAATCTTCACGCCGTTCTTCTCCACTAAAGCCAACTGTGCCGGACTGGGTTTACCCATCGTCAAGCAAATAGCCGAGCAGCACGGTGGCAGAGTCCGCCTGCAAGACCCAGAAGGCGACCAAGGCTGCGTGATGGAAGTCTGCTTACCTCTCCCCAGCCTACCAGACGAGTATTAGTCCGGCACCTGCTCAATCGCTGCGCCGACATGGCGCAGCTTCTCTGCCATGTTCTCATAACCCCGCTCAAGATGATAGATGCGGGAGATCTCCGTGGTTCCAGAAGCAGCCAGTCCTGCTATCACTAAAGAAGCTGAAGCCCGCAAATCCGTAGCCATCACCGGCGCACCAATTAACCGTTCGCGCGAGATACCTGTAACCACCGCGCTCCCGCCATCAATTGCGATCTCCGCGCCTAATCGTCGCAGCTCGGCGACATGCATAAAGCGGTTCTCAAAGATAGTCTCGTGAATGATTGACACTCCACTGCTTCGGGTCATCAGGGCCATGAACTGAGCCTGTAGATCAGTAGGAAAGCCAGGATAAGGCATGGTTGTGATATTCACGGCCCGCAAAGGACAGGGTATACCTTGGCTATCAACTGGGCAGAAGGCTGTGCAGCGATTCCCTTGCACAGTCATCTCCATACCCGCAGCCCGTAGCTTCTCAATTAGGGCAGCCAGATGCGCTGGTTCACAGTTTGTCACCTCTAAGCTCCCGCCTGCTGCTCCGGCAGCAATGAGGTAGGAGCCTGCCTCGATTCGATCAGGGATAATGCTGATCTCCGCTGGATGTAACTCCTGCACCCCATGCACAGTCAGGCAGTCACTGTCCTTGCCCTCAATCCGCGCGCCCATCGCTTCCAGCATATCAATGAGGTTGCCGACCTCTGGCTCCTTGGCCGCATTCTGAATCACCGTTGTCCCTTTAGCCTTGACCGCCGCCATCAACACATTCTCAGTTGCGGTAACAGAAGGGATGTCAAAGCAGATCATGCCTCCAGTCAGCTCGCTTTGCACGCGCGCCTCGACATAACCACCAGTCATTGCAGAAACCACGCCTAAGGCTTGAAAGCCCAGCAGGTGATAGTCAATAGGCCGGGCACCAATAGCGCAACCACCAGGCAAAGACACTCGCGCCGTACCAGTGCGGCCAAGCAATGGCCCAAGCACCAGAACCGAAGCCCGCATAGTCTTGACTAAGTCATAAGGAGCCTCAGCACCAGTCAGGGTCGTGGTATTCACTTTGACGGTACTGCCATCCCGTTCCCAGACTGCCCCCATGATCTGGAGGAGTTTGAGCATGGTGCGTGTATCACGCAAGTTAGGCACATTGTGCAAAATATAGGTGCCAGGGGCTAATAGCGTAGCCGCCAGCAGGGGCAAAGCGGCATTCTTTGCCCCGCTAACAGGTATGCTTCCGTACAGAGGGCGGCCTCCGTTGATGCGCAGTTTATCCATTGAGGTTATTGAGAGTTAAAAAAAGGAAAATACTCCATTATAAATGCAAGAGCGCACCCGACATCTGCACCTACTTCTCGCAGAAAAGAATTACTTAGACCTGGAGTACCAGTACATCAACTAGCCGGCCAGTGTAGAATCGCTTCACCAGATCCAGCAAATCAGGATAGTTGTTTACCGTCACTTTCAGGCTGGTTAACTTTGACTCTGGAAAGCCGGTTAAGGTAAGCGGGCCATTCGCCAGCACTTGCATGGGACTCCCTGCCCTGCCGTTTTCGCTCATGTCTAATAACTTTAGGTAGAGCTGGCCATCGTGTGAATTAATTGCCGCCTGAATCCGTACTGTTTCATTCGTAGTTAAAGTACCGCCCGTAACAGTGACATACGGAGCCGTCGCGCTCCCTGTAAGGATACCGAAATCCAATATCGCGCCTCCACCTAATCCGGTAAGAGTCAAAGGCGAGCGGAGCCTGCGCTGATAGATGCCTGTACGGAGCGTACCATTTTCGGTATAGCGGGTCGAAATAGACAGGATATACTCATTATTCCACGGATCTTCCTGAATAGGAAGATTAGGTGCAAGCAAAATAGCTGTATTCGAGAGCAGGCCAAAGCGCGTCTGGGTAATCTTACCACTGCGTGTCCCCTCAAGCACGCATTCGCCATTCTGCTGCACCTGATCAAACAAGAGGTTCGTCCCTGTAATCTTGAGCAAACCATTCGTGGAAACCACATCATTGAGCCTGAGACAGGTATCCTCAGCAATGGCAATCACTGGCAGTTTTTTTGCCAGTGGGAGCTTTTCTATTTGTATCCTTTGCCGCACCGAATTAACCAAGGTTTGGGAAGCAGAAATACGTACTTGCAGTATTTCGTCGATTGGCGGTAAGGGATCATCAGGGCTATTTAATCGTGCAGTAAAGGAGAGGCTTACCGAAAAATAGTTTTCTAGGTTAACACGACAGCCGTTTACGAGGCGATCTTCAATCTTCTTCATCAATGAACTTACAATCGACTGCACTGTTGCTTCATTATAATTTGGATTATCCTTACAAATATCAGCTATCAATTCGGTATAACCAACTGTTTCGTTAGGAACAAAGCGGGGGCGGTAGGACAGAGGATTGGTCAATGCGTTAACTTCTGGTCGCCACTGTACAGTTGCCATTTTTGCTCTCCTAGTGCATGTTGCTGCGCGATACGGGCGCAAGATGGATTAGTTTACCCATCGTATGCCTATACGTTGCCCTTGTCAAGAACAATATGCAGCATCGCGTGCGAGCTTGCTCGTGAGGCGCATAAGGCTTATGCGAGCATCGAATAAGTACTTAGGCGGGAGACGGGTAACTACTTAGGCTGGAGAGTTACATGAGCTTTTAAGTTTTAGTTTCAACGTGCAGCTAATTGTATTTATTTAGATTGAGTCGTTTTTTCTCTTTGGTGAGTTTATAGATTCGCTATAATTTATGCTGCATTTGCGTGTTTATTTTTTAGAGTAAGTAAAATTAATTCTTATTAATGATAAAAATTAGATGCCGCTATAAAAATGTCCTTTACAAGAACAAGAAACTGAACTAAGCTAATAACAGCTCGGTAGGTTGAATGCTTTTCGTCCTGCTGAAGAGCATTAACTGATAACACAAGGTGAAACGATCATGGAAACTGCAAAGAATGTAGTAAGGTTGTCAATGGTTGCTGCTGCTGTCTTGGCTTCAGGAACGGTGCTGTTTTCTGCGCCAGCAAGTGCTGAAAACAATAAATATACCTATACTTCATCTGGGAAAGGTATCTCTGCTTCTGAGGCTAACTATTCAAGTTGCGGATATAGTGATAGTTATTTTGATGCTCTTGAAAATGTGTCTAGAGATAGCTCTGGCAAAAATACCGGCAGTTTAGGTTATTTTGGTTCGTATTCATATGACTATTGTAATGGTAACTACAAGTCTTGTTGGGGATGGATTGATCTCAACAGCATAAAAGTATCTGGCAATAAAGGAACGGCTCAAGGCACAGGAGCTATAAGCTGCTATAGTGGTTCTTGGTGGGGCGGATATTCTTCATATACAGAGAATATTACTGCTGATGTAGCCGTGACCTGTTCAGGAGAATATAGTTATAACGATAAGTATAGCCAACGTACAACATATGCTGGGCCTTGGGGTGTAGATATCTACAGCTATAGTGGAAAAGGCAGCTATTGTTCGGCACAGGCTACAGGCTCAATTACTGGTGATATAGACACAAATATCACTCTTGGGCAAGCAGAGTATAATAGTGCCAGCATCAGCGATTGGAAGAGCAAAACCACTACTGTAAGCAAATACAAACCATAATCTATTCCACAACTGCCCTGTGTTCTTTTAGGCAGGGTAGCTCTTCTTTTTGAGCCTGCACGAAACGAGTGTAGGCTCAATCCATACTTGCCCGCAAAAGTAAGTCGCGGACAGCTTTATATTCTTCAAGACGCGCCATATCCTTTGCTGTTGGCTGTGCAATGCGGCTCATGTCCATATTATCACTATTATCAGCGAGCTTGACGGCTAAAGCAATTGGATTTCTTGCTGCACGAGTGGCCGCTGCCAGTCGTGATTCCCATGGCAGCTTTGTCAATGCGCGCACTGCGTCGATCACCATAGGTGAAAAACCTTCAGCGGCTAACTGGGCTAGCGTCACCGAAGTATCCTCAATTACATCATGCAGCACAGCAACTATCCACTCCTGCTCACTTTTCATGTGCAGCATTACCCGTAAAGGGTGCAGAATATAGGGCTGTCCAGCTTTATCCAGTTGCCCTGCATGGGCTTCAGCGGCAATCTGTATCGCACGTTCAAGTGTTGCCATCTATCGTTTCCCCTACAATTTGTATTCATACACACAGCTTGGCTTTGTAATTCACAGGTCAAGCCAAGCTAAACCTACACGATATTTTTGTCAAGAAAATGTGCGTTACTGCGGATGCAGCTTATGCGAGCAACGCCTTAGTGCTTAGGCGACACCAAGGTAAGCACTTAGGAGGAAGACGCATAAGCCTTACCTGGCAGATTAGCAACCTTTTACCCTACCCTGAGCAACGCGCGGTCGGCCTGCCCAGTCATTAATAATTCGCACTTGCTCGTACAATCCATCACGCAGCAGGGTTTGCTCTGTCTCTGTACTAATATCTGCACCAATCTCCAGAAATAGCCAAGATCCAGGTCGGAGATGCTGGGCGGCTTGTGTGCAAATCAAGTTAATTACATCCATACCAGAAGTACCACCCGAAAGGGCTAGGTTTGGTTCCCAGTCACGCACTTCTGGTTGCAAGGTTGGGATATCGCCTGCTTTGATATAGGGCGGATTGCTGATTATCAGGTCAAACTGTGTCGTCTTAGAGAAAGCAGTGAGGAGATCCGCGCAGAGGAGATGAACACGCCCAGCAAGCTGGTGCTGCTGGACATTGCTTCGTGCAACCCTCAGCGCAGAGAGAGAGCAGTCAACTGCCGTCACTGTTGCCTGCGGTAATTCCTTGGCTAAAACCGTCGCGATCACACCACTGCCTGTGCAGAGATCCAATACGTGCTGAGGGCGACAGTCATCTTCTGCTAGCACAGAGAGCGCATATTCCAAAAGAAACTCGGTCTCAGGCCGAGGGATGAGTACCGCCTGGTTGACTAAGAAGTCCAGACCCCAGAAGGCAGTCGTGCCCGTGATATGCTGGAGAGGTTCGCGCGCACAACGGCGCAGGAGGAGAGCGCGAAAGTCCTGTTCCTGCACTGGAGTAAGATCCTTAGTGTGTAGAAGGAACAGGCCACTGCGGGACACGCCCAAGTAGTGCCGCAGGAGTAGCTCGGCCTCAAGGCGGCTGTCCTCCACCTGGGCATGAGCAAGGGCGGCAGCTGCGCTAGCCAGAAGTTGATGCACCTGCATGGTGTTACGATGAAAAGAAGGGAGGAAGCAAAAGAAAAGGCGGACACGCAGGTCCGCCCTTACCGTAGTGTACTGCTGAAGAGCTACTCTAAGGCTTTGATGGCCTCAGTCTGGTAGTGGGTGAGGAGAGGGAGTATGATTTCATCCAAGGCACCAGCCATGATTTGCTCTATCTTATAGACAGTAAGGCCAATGCGATGGTCAGTGACTCTACCTTGCGGATAGTTATAGGTGCGGATGCGCTCACTGCGGTCGCCAGTGCCGATCTGTCCCTTACGTTCTGCTGAGATCTTATCGCTGCGCTCTTGCTCCATAAGGTCAAGAAGTCGGGCGCGCATTACTTGGATAGCTTTAGCCTTGTTCTTATGCTGCGACTTCTCATCCTGGCAAGTAACGACCAAGCCTGTAGGTAGATGCGTAACGCGCACAGCAGAGTCGGTGGTGTTGACTGACTGGCCACCAGGGCCAGAGGAACGGTACACGTCGAACTTCAACTCATTGGGTGCAATGTTCAGCTCTACCTCCTCAGCTTCAGGGAGGATAGCGACGGTGACAGCTGAGGTATGAATACGTCCTTGGGTCTCGGTCTCAGGTACCCGCTGTACTCGATGTGCTCCTGACTCGTACTTGAGACGGGAGTACACTTGATGACCAGATATCAGGGCGATCAACTCCTTGAAGCCGCCTATGCCAATGGGATTAGAACTCATCACTTCGGTCTTCCAGCCCTTGGTTTCAGCATAGCGGGAGTACATGCGGAAGAGATCAGCAACGAAGAGTGCTGCCTCATCCCCACCCGTACCAGCTCGGATCTCCAAAAAGATATTCTTCTTATCATTGGGGTCAGGAGGGAGCAGCATTAAGCGGATTTCCCGCTCCAGCTCCTCTTGCCGTTGGGTCAGCTCATCAATCTCGGCACGCGCCAGCTCGGCAAGCTCTGGGTCTTGGTCAGAGTTACGGAGGAGTTCGCGGCTTTCTGCCAAGTCCCGCCCCGCCTTATCATAGTCCTCGTGCAGAGCGCAGAGTCGCGCCACCCGCGCATGGTCGCGGACTATCTCCTGGTATTTCTTCTGATCATGCACAAGATCAGGTTCGGAGAGTTGTCGCTCCAAGGCGGAGAGCTTTTCCTGGATGTCAGACAGGCGGTCAAACATTGAGTTTACAGGGCAAAGGGAAGAGACGGAGAAACATGGAAGGCAAAAACTGCATGACCGATCCTGGATCAGTCATGCAGGATTGCAAGATCAGGCTTTTTTCTGCTCGAGGTGCTTGGCATACTTCTTTTTGAATTTCTCAATCCGGCCTGCGGTATCGATCAGCTTCTGCTTACCAGTAAAGAAAGGATGACAGGCCGCGCAGATCTCGACATTGAGGGCTTCGTTGACCGAGCCAAGCGCAACTTCGTTACCACAGGCGCATTTGGCAGTGATTTTGTGATAGGCAGGATGAATATCCGGTTTCATAGTGTTCTGAGCCTCCCAGAAGCAGAAGTGCCGCACAGGGCGGCGGGCAAAAGTATCAGTTGACAGATGGGGCATTATACCCGCTCCGCCCTGTTTGAAAAGCAAAAACTGGCACACACTGCCGTCTCAGCTATTCATTGAGCCGAAAAATTCGGCATTGGTCTTCGTGTGCTTGATCTTTTCCAAGAGGAATTCCATTGCGTCCGCCGGGTTCATCGAGGAAAGGAGCTTGCGCAGGATCCACATCCGGTTCAGGTCGCTTTCAGACAGGAGCAGGTCTTCCTTGCGGGTGCCGGACTTCTGGATGTTGATCGAGGGATAGATGCGGCGGTCGGAGAGCTTGCGGTCCAGCACAATCTCCATGTTACCCGTGCCTTTGAACTCCTCGAAAATCACGTCATCCATCTTGCTGCCGGTCTCGATCAAAGCGGTGGCGAGGATGGTCAAGCTGCCGCCTTCCTCGATGTTCCGCGCCGAGCCGAAGAAACGCTTGGGCCGGTGCAGGGCGTTGGCCTCCACGCCGCCGGAGAGGATCTTGCCTGAAGCCGGGGTGACGGTGTTGTAGGCGCGGGCCAGACGGGTGATGGAGTCCAAAAGAATGACCACATCCTTGCGGTGCTCAACCAGGCGGCGGGCCTTTTCAATCACCATCTCCGCCACTTGGATATGACGCTGCGGCGGCTCGTCAAAAGTGGAGCTGACCACTTCGGCATCCACGCCCCGCTGCATGTCCGTGACCTCCTCAGGCCGCTCGTCGATCAGGAGGACGATGAGGATGATCTCCGGGTGATTCTTGACAATCGAGCGGGCGATCTGCTGCATGAGCACGGTCTTGCCGGTGCGCGGCGGGGCGACGATCAGGCCGCGCTGGCCCTTGCCCAGCGGCGAGACAATGTTCATGATCCGGGTCGAGTAGTTGTCCGGCTCAGACTCAAGGTTGATCGGCTGGTTAGGATGCAGCGGAGTCAGGTTGACGAACAAGGTCTTGTCGTTCGCTTTCTCCGGCGGATCGTAGTTAACGCTATCAACCTTGAGTAGGGCAAAATAGCGCTCGTTTTCCTTGGGTGCCCTGACCTCGCCCTCAATGGTGTCGCCGGTGTTCAGGCTCAACCGCCGAATCTGCGAAGGGGAAACGTAGATGTCATCAGGACCAGGCAGATAATTGTAATCCGGTGCTCTGAGAAAGCCAAAGCCATCCTGTAACACCTCGAGCACCCCGCTGCCCCGTAGCTTGCCGTCTTCATCGGACTGTGACTTGAGGATGGCGAAAATCAGATCCTGCTTACGCATAGAGCTGTAGCCCTCAATCTTCAAATCGGCAGCTAAAGCGACCAGCTCTTTGATTTTTTTGTGTTTCAAATCATTGGGATTGATCATCAGGGGTTCCTTCCTCCTCAGGGGGACAGGTGGCGGTGGAAAAAATTTCCGAATTAAAATATCCCGGCATCATGGCCGGGGCGGACAGTCAAGGCTGATTACAGAACGGCAAGGAATAAACAAAAAATCGTCAGGAAGACGGGTTAGGGATGCGACAACTGCGTTTAGGTCGCTGGGTAGCGAATTTGGGAGCCAGATAAGACCTCTTGCCTACGTCAACAAATCAAGAAGAAAAGTGAGTTCCAGGTTGCAGCAATGCGATTGAAATGGAGAACAAACCTGTTTCTCCTGTTGCGGTATTTTGCACGTAACTCTTAAAAAATATTCCTTTCAAACTCGTTTGTAAAGGAGTTTGGCTTGGCAACAGAGGAGTTCTGCCGACTTGGAAAGGAATCTTGCTCGGCAGAAAAGGAGTCTGGCCGAGTAGGAAAGGAGGTTTTAGTCGGCCGCACTCCTTTGTGGCTGAACAGGAAAGCAGTGCGGCCAAGCCGAACTCCTCTGCTGCCAACTCCAACTCCTTTCTGGCCAAGCCAAACTCCTTGGCCAACGAGCGATACTCTTCCCTGGCGTACTTGCACCTGTCTTCTGCCAACTGCGAAAGATGCCAAATCTTACATGACAAATACCGCAAGAGGAGAAAAAGTTCCGCTCTCCGCTTCAATCTGCATGCCGCTTGCTGTACTATAGAACGCAACCCTTTGTGTTGACTTATACAGGAGATCTATAGTTAATAATTTTAGGCAGAAATAAAAAAGACAACAACAATTACCGCGACAAACTGGCAGGACACTTTCTTATTTTAGGTACAGAAATAATACTAGAAGAATAAAATAATAGTTTATTGTTTTGCCAGGATTCTGTCAAGATTTTTTCTCCCAACAGCAAAAAAACTACGGTTATCCGTGCATTTTTTTTGCTAGCTGCTGAAGCTGGCCGCAGGTTCTTGACCAATCACCTGAATTGTCAATGAGATAATCAGCCAGCCGGGCCTTTTCCTCAAGGCTCATCTGCGCGGCAATGGCTTGATGAGCCTGTTTCTCAGTGACTTGATCGCGCATAATAATCCGCCGGAGCCTCACCGACTCCTTCGCATAGATCACCACGGTCAAGAAAAGGCTGTCCTGCCAGCCAGCCTCATAGAGCAGAGGGATTTCCGCCAGCACGAGTGGTGCTGTCAGGCCTGCTACCTGCGTCGCCATTTCCTGTCGAGCCAATGGATGCAACAGGCTGTCAAGCTGATGACGCAAACCAACATTGGCAAAAATGGCCTGGCGCAGCTTAGGGCGATTCAGTTCATCGTTATCGGCGAAAAAGTCTTCAGGGAGCAGCTTTTGCAGAGCCAACCAGCCAGGTGCCTGCGGCAGGAGAAGCTGGCGACATATCTGATCCAAATCAAGCAGCGGCCAACCTCCCAACGCTGCCAGATAGCGGCTGGCCAAGCTCTTGCCGGAACCGATGCCACCGGTGATCCCGACGATCTTAGGCAAGGCCGGATCCCTCGCGCAGTTGGGTCAGCACCTCCACCATGTCTGGCCAAAGCGGGGCGAGGAAACGACAGGATTGACCAGTAGCTGGGTGGGTAAAAATAAGCTCCGAGGCATGGAGAAGCTGACGATCTGCCCGCACAATCTGGCTTTTACCGCCGTAGAGGGCATCGCCTAGTACCGGTACGCCCAAGGAGGACATGTGCACCCGGATTTGATGGGTGCGCCCGGTCTCAATACCGATTTCGGCAAAGCAGCAACCATTGCGGAACTGCTCCAATATCCGCCAGTTCGTCACTGCCGGACGGCCATCCCGTTGCCGTACTGCCATTTTTTGGCGGTTGACCGGATGTCTACCAATGGGCAGGTCAATCCGGCCCGCTACAGCCGCCGGACTGCGCAGAAGCAGGGCGTGATAGGTCTTACGAATTTGCCGTTCTTTGAAAGCAGCAGAGAGCAGGCGGTGCATGGCCTCGGTACGGGCGATCAGCATGATCCCGGAGGTGTCTCTATCCAAACGGTGCACAAGACCAGGTCGGTCGCCTTCTCCAGAACTCAGCTCTTTATAGCGATAAAGCAGGCCATTGACCAAGGTGCCGTCAGCATGACCGACAGCTGGATGGACAACCAGGCCAGGTGGCTTGCTAATCACCGCCAGATGTTCGTCCTCAAAGAGGATATGAAAATCAACTGGCTGTGGCTGCGGCTTCTCTTCTTTGCTAGGCTCGACAGACAGCTCTATGGATATCGTGTCACCAAGCCGCAGCTTATAACCTGGCTTGACCAGCCTGTCATTGATCAGCAATAAACTGGAGCGGATCAGTCGGTCAAGACTAGAACGACTTTGCTCAGGGAGCAATCGTACCAAATAATGATCTAACCGCAACCCTGCATCCTGGGCTTCTATCTGTAAGCAGCGAACCGCCATGCTGTCCTACGCGCTCAGGCGAACAGCTCCTCAATCTGTTGCTCCACCTTCTCCTCATCCATCTTGCGGGCCACAGACAGCTCGCGGATCAGGAGATTCTTGGCCGTGTCCATCATTTTGCGCTCACCGTAGGACAGCTCCTTGTCGCCCCGGAGCAGAAGGAGGTCGCGCAGCACCACTGCTACCTCAAACGCTGAACCGGTCTTGATCTTGTCCATATAGTCCCGGTAACGGCGGTTCCACGTTTGAGTGCTAATCTTGTTTTCCCGATTCTTGAGAATGTCCTCAACTTTCTTCACTTCGTTTCTGGAGATCACCGGCCTGAGGCCAACATTCTCGCTGTTGGCTGTCGGGATCATGATAGTCATACCGCTTTCAAGAAGCTTAAGGACATAAAAAGCCTGGTCAACACCGCCGACCTTTTGCACTTTAATGGTTTCGATCTGGCCTACTCCGTGCGAAGGATAAACGGCCATGTCACCTGTTGCGAATCTGATTTTTTCCTTGACTTCGCTCATAATACTCCCGGCTGACCGTAATATGCAGACAAAAGTAGAAAACAGCTATAGCCAAGTAAAATACCATATTTTTGCAAATCTGCCAAACAAAGGAAAATGAAGATTTGAATCAATACGATTAATACGAATACTCTGCTGCTGTTAGGGGGTGCGACCATTGATCTGGTTCATACACCACTCCGCGCCCTGACTAATAAAAAGCTGCACTGCCTCGCTCATCAGCGGCTGTCGGTCGTTGAACATTGCCAGCTCCGCCTCACTAAAGGCGGAGAGAACATAGCAATCAACCGGCATCCCCTGCCCTTCTTCGTTGCGCGGTGGACGACCTATGCCTATTTTCAAGCGGACGAAATCGGTAGTACCGAGATGCTGAACCAGAGAGCGGATACCGTTGTGCCCACCAGCCCCGCCTTTGGCAACTATCTTGATTTTGCCGAACGGCAGGTCTAGGTCATCGTGCAGAACGAGAATATGTTCCGGTTGGATCCGATGATACTCAGTAAAGCGAGCTACGCACTCGCCGGAGCGGTTCATGAAGGTTTGTGGCTTGACTAAAAGTATTTGCTTCTCACCCAGCCAGCCGCTACCGCAGATACCCTGCCACTTTTCGGCATTCAGCAACCAACCACACTGGTCAGCCACATAATCCAGAGCCAGAAAGCCTGCGTTATGCCGAGTCAGCTTATACTGTGCTCCAGGATTACCCAAGCCGACGATTAAATATCTACGCATCGTGCTTCGTAAACAAAAAACCGGAAGAAAGCAACCCCTTCTT
Source organism: Candidatus Electronema sp. PJ (assembly GCF_048287395.1). Classification (NCBI taxonomy): domain Bacteria; kingdom Pseudomonadati; phylum Thermodesulfobacteriota; class Desulfobulbia; order Desulfobulbales; family Desulfobulbaceae; genus Candidatus Electronema; species Candidatus Electronema sp. PJ. The sequence goes on from NZ_JBLWEO010000014.1 coordinate 38,639, forward strand.
CCGGTTCAAACATGAAACAAGCTCCGCGCCCTGCGGAGCTACCTGATGCCTTGTTCAGATAACCAGCTTAGATGACCATCGCGCAAACCTGCGCCGGATCATCGAGGAGTTGGACTTGCGCAGGAACAGTAAGATCAGCACAGAGGAGTCCCTTACCACCCTTATCGAGATCAGTCACATCCGCAACAATCTCATCGGGAATATCCAGCGGGCAGCCACGCAACGTGACCACTTCCTTGGCTACTGTTAACTCGCCGCCAAACTCTACGCCCTTGGCTACTCCGGTTAAGCGCAGCGGTACTTGCAGGCTCACTGGTTTGTCCAGCTCAATCTCTAGGAAATCGACATGCAAGACCTGCTCAACAGCAGGATCCTTCTGGATTTCTTGCACCACCACATGCCGTTCAGCTTTGTCATCGCCTTCAATCTTCAGGGTGACTACAGCGTTGCGGCGATGAATGAAAAGCAAATCTTTGTGCAGTACAGCAGCCTCAAACTGAAGAGGTAATGCCGTATCACCCTTACTATAAACCACTGCCGGAGTCTTTTTGGCTTTGCGCAATCGCCGACACTCGCCCTTGCCAAAAACCGTCCGCTTGGCAGCCGGCATATTCACCTGAATCATAGTCTTATTCTTCTCCCTTTCATCGAGAAATATCAAAAAGAGCACGCCAGAGTAACCACTCCCTGCCGGACGCTTCTCAGCAAATATCACACAAAGAGGTAGCTAACCGAGTCTTCCGAATGAATGCGACTAATCGCCTCGCCCAACAGCTCCCCTACGGACAGCACCTTAATTCTGCTACAACGTTCGCCTTTGTCACCAAGGGGAATAGAATTGGTCACGACCAGCGACTGAATTTCCGAATTGTTGATCCGCTCAATCGCAGGCCCAGAGAGCACGGCATGAGCACAACAGGCATGAACTTCTTTGGCTCCCTTTTCCTTGAGTTTGGCCGCTGCTCCGCACAGGGTACCAGCAGTGTCCACCATGTCATCAAGGAGTATGGCCGTCTTGCCGCTGACGTTGCCAATGACATTCATGGCCTCGCATTCATTGGCCCGTTCCCGGCGTTTGTCAATGATGGCCAAGTCTGCATTCAGCCGTTTGGCAAAGGCACGAGTGCGCTCTACCCCCCCAGCATCTGGCGAAACCATAACCACGTCTTCAAAATTCTTCCTGATATGTTCCAGCATGATCGGAGAGGAATACAGATGATCAACTGGAATATTAAAGAAACCTTGAATCTGACCAGCATGAAGGTCCATGCACAATGCTCGTCGGGTACCAACCGCCATCAGCATCTCAGCTACGGCCTTAGCCGTGATCGGCACCCTGGGCCGAATCTTACGATCCTGCCGTGCATAACCATAATAGGGTAAGACAGCCGTGATCCTTCGCGCTGAGGCCCGACGCAGGGCATCAATCATGATCACCAGTTCCATGAGATGATCGTTGACCGGGGTACAGGTCGGCTGGATAACAAAGACATCTGTACCACGCACGTTCTCGCCGATCTCAACGGAAATCTCACCATCGCTGAACTTCTTTACTTCTGCACTGGACAGAGGCATATCCAGATAATTGCAGATCTCGCGGGCAAGATCAGGGTTGGCGTTACCGGTGAACACCTTCATTATATTTGGCATGTCAACATCTCATCTCTTTCCGAACAGAAATGGCTGGGGCGGGAGGATTCGAACCCCCGAATGCAAGGATCAAAACCTTGTGTCTTACCGCTTGACGACACCCCATCCTTGATTCTGCACAAATTGTAGTACTTCGAGGCTACAGAGGCTGGACCAGATAGGTCTGCCTGTATTCTGCTTGCAATTCTTGTCGGCACGCTTCAGCTTGCGCTGCTGCGTCCCTCGCGAAGAGGGCAAAGACGGTCGAGCCAGAACCAGACATCATCGCACCCGCAGCACCTGCTCGCAACAAGCGGTGTTTCAAAATGCCGATTACGCGGTGCTGGCCTACGCTCACGCCTTCAAGGTCATTGACCATTTCTTCTGGTCGGAAAAGACCTTGCTTCAGGCGACTGCCCGATTCGCTCGCAAAGCTGAACAAATTAAACTTTTTCGTTCCTGCTGTCAATGCAAAAGTTTCGTAGGCCCATTTGGTCGAGATATCAATCCCTGGATTAACCAGCAAGACCTGGTAGCCGCAAAGTGGTTGGGCCGCTTGCAGTCGTTCTCCGATGCCAGTAGCCCATGCCGCAGGCAGATCATGAACAAAGAACGGCACATCCGCGCCCAGCCGAACAGCGATAGCGGCCAGCTTCTCGGTTGAGCAGTTGGTGGCCAGTAACTGGTTCAGCCCTTTGAGCACAGCAGCAGCATCGCTGGACCCACCCCCAAGTCCGGCAGCCATAGGGATATGTTTATGTAAAACAATCCGTACCCCTTGCCCTGCTCTGCCGATATGGGTTAGGAAAAGCTGGGCAGCGCGAAAGGCAATGTTCCGTTCATCCACAGGCAAAGCAGCCGCGCCTGAGCAGGAGAGGGAGATACCTGTCTGTGCAGTCAGCGACAAGGTAAGCTCATCATACAGGGCCACCTTCTGCATCAGACTGACCAGTTCATGATAACCGTCTGGTCGTCGGCCAACAATCTTCAGATAAAGATTGATCTTGGCTGGAGCCTGTAAGACCAGAGAACGTTCTTGCAATACCGGTGCCAATCTTACCTCGCTGGTGATTCTGGAGTGCCGCGCAGCAGAGGTCTAACTAAAGAAAAGACCTGATCCACAGTGATTGCCCGCATACATTGGTTATCGGTGCAAGGAGTCTTCCGGTGATTAGCTGCGCTGACACAGGGTGAACAGGCCAGGCCAGCAGAGATTGCAGTCGCATTGCCAAGTGAACCATAGAGAGTCGGGGTTTCAGGTCCAAAGAGGACAAAGACCCGCAAAGGGGTGATCGAGGAAAAGTGACCTGGCCCAGAGTCATTCGTGACCATGAAGAAGGCGATAGAATAGAGCAGGGGCAACTGCTCTAATGGGATGGCCCCAGCAAAGTTCAAGCAACGCGGATGATCGACACAGGTACAGAGATGCGCGGCCTCTCCGTGTTCCTTCTTGGCACCTGTGACCAATACCAGCACATCGGGAACCGTATTGACGATCCGCCGCATCAATTCAACATACCGAGCAGGCATCCATTTCCGCTGGGGCAGCATGTCGCTTGCATTGGGATTAATCAAGACAATACGGTGGCTACCCGGACGATAATCAGGATAATACTCAGCTACCCGCGCGTGCATCGTTGCTAACTCGGCGGGCGGAAAGCTGATCGTTGGTAGGACAATCTCCGCATCACTGATCCGCTGCTTGCAATAAGGCAGTTCCGGCTCTGAAGCGAGCAGGCTATTGACCAAGGCGATAAAGTTCTTGGCAATATGCTGATGCGGGTTATACGCCACCTTATGCGTGAGCATTTCTCCCCGGTACAAGCCCTCATTGCAGAACCGATAAAAACCCACGCGGTTGACTGCGCCGCTTGCGCCGGTGAGTAAGGCGGTAAAGCGCGAGAACAGCTCCAGATCAAGCACCGTATCGATCTGCTGTTCCCGTGTCCAGCGCAGGAAGAGCACCGTATCCTTTGCTAGAGTAAAGATATTGCTTTCGCGGAGGACAAAGATATTCTCTGAAGGGATGGTTCTGGTTAAGTCAAGGCTAGCCCTGTTCTTGGCAAAGATGACGAAGAACAGTTCCGCGTTCAGCTCCTTCCGGGCTTTGCGCAGGGCTGGATCAGCTAAGATGGTGGATCCCATCTCTGACAACTCAATAAAGAGCAAGCGTTGCGGTTGTTTGGCCGCAAGCGGGCGCAGCCGCTCTGACAGCCTGAGAATCAGGGTGAGTAGAAAGGTCAGGGGAATTCCTAACCAACGGTCAATAAAGCGCATCGTGTCAACGTTCATCCAGTTCTCCTCAAACAAGAAAACGAATAGTTCTGAAAATGTTCTTAGGCTGCTCTCTCATCTCCTTATGTCCGTCGGTTCCATACGTATGACTCTGCTGGTATCATACGTATGATACTGTTGGCACCATACGTATGACTCAGTCGGTACCATAGGTATGATACTGTTGCTACCATACCTATGGTACTTCTTCTCCAACGTCCGTTCGAGATTTTCTCGGCTAGGCTTTACGAGACCGCTTCCATCTGCTTGGGCTGCGGCCTGCTGTTTTGGGTCAAATAAATCACCAAACCAGGTAAGGAGGCCACCAGCGTGGTCAAGCCACAGAGCAAGGAAAAGGCGAGCACCTTGGTCTTATCTGCACCTATCAGCAGGAAAAACCCCACCATTGCCCCTTCCCGCACACCCCAACCAGCCAGGGAAATGGGTACGATAGTGAGCAAGACGACTGGCGGTACCAAGGCGAGATAGACGTGCAGAGGGAACTCCAGGCCAACTGCTTGTCCGTTCATGAAGAAAACGCTGATCGACAGCAGGTGGATCACAATAGATAGCCCCAGCTGGAGGATGATCGCTCCGGGCGAGGAATACACGTGGAAATAGTGCTCGGAAAGACTGCCGAGAAGGCCGAGATACTTGCCTGCGGCAAACCAGGCAAACTTGCGCAAGACAAAGAGCAACAGGAGTCCGACAGTCAAGGCACTGAGGATCAGCAGCAGGGCGTATTCTACTTGCGGCGGCAGCAGATGATGGTTCATCAGCAAGGCAGCAATATTAAGGAGCAGGAGACCGGCAAGACCAACAATCCGATCAATAAATACCCCAAAGAAGGCTTCCTTAGTTGAGCCAAGGCGGGAGCAGTCAAGGATACGGATGCCATCGCCGCCGATACTTGAGGGCAAGCCTTGATTAAAGAACATCCCCTTGAAGTAACTCTTTAAGTAAAACAGCTTGGGTGCTGGAAAGCCCAGCCGTTCCATAATCAGTCGCCAGCGGCACGAAGCAACAGTATTGGAGGCGAGTTGAAAGAACAGGGCCGCAAGAAGAAAGCGTGGGGAAGCCTTGAGCAAAGCTGCGGCGGTCTCACCAGGATGAATGCTGCGGAAGATGATAAAGAGCAGCAGGCAAGCGACAATCAGCTTGAGGCCGTAGGTCAGTACGGATTTACGCATGGGGGTTGGTTAGGCGTTGTTCGCAGTGTGGACAGGGACTGAACCCTGCTTTTTGGGCAACTTTAATGCTGACGAATTGTAAACCAGCACGCCGGTACATCTGGCAACCAGGTAGATGAAAGAGACCTGTATCAGGATCAGCATGAACTAGAAGCCCAGCCGAGCCAGACAGGGTTGTCTGTAGCTGCCGTGCTGGCTTGCGGTGCAGGCGGGCAGCAAGCCGCTGATACGGTCGGACTAGCAGTCCTTCTAGGAGCCAGCGACCAGCCAAGGTCACGGGTTCTGGCACAACCGGGCGTTCCTGTTCTGTGCGTCGGAACACAAAGAGGACCAGAACGCTAAATATGGCATTGGAGAGCCAGAGACCCGTGGGAACAGGCAGTACCTTATCTTCAGCCATTACTTGCCCAACAGTCGAGAGCATGTAATACAACACAAAGAAGAAGAGGCCAAGTGGTAGGCCGATAGCCTTGCGCCCAGGTCCGGCTTGCAGACCAAGCGGTAGGCCAAGCAGGCTGAGAATCAGGCAACCTACTGGCATGGCCAAGCGATGGTGATATTCACTCATAAAGGTGATCACATCCTGGGGATGCGCATTCGGACGACTGGCCTCTGTGAGCAGCTGTTCCTGGGACATGCTGCTTTTACTGAGCTGGGTAACATCATCGCCATCAATCTTGGTTGGTGGCTTAAGGGGGATGCGTAACTGGTAACGACGGAAGCGGACAGTTTGGCCATCAAAGCCACTGGTACTGTGCAAGGTGCCATCATGCAAGATAATCGTCACGGCCATCCGGCTAATATCTGCCTGCATCTGACCGCTCTTAGCCATGATGATATTAGGCTGTTGCCGCCCCCGCATATCTGAGACATAGACCCCTTGCCAGGCCCCGGTGTCTGGCTTGGTCTCATCCACATACACCACCACCTCGCCCAAGGCTTCGGTGAACTTCTTTTCCTTAATCCCCTTGTCGATCTTCTCCTTAGCCAACTGATACATCAGCTGCCGTATCGCCACTTCACCAGCGGGAATCAGGCGGACAGAGAACCAGCCAGTCAAGGTAGCAATCACACTAGCTAAGAGTACCACCGGGGGCAGCATTTGGCGCAGGCTGATACCACAAGCCTTGAGAGCCAGTAGTTCTCGATCATTGGTCAGGCGCGTGAAGCCAATGATCACCCCTGTCATACTAGCCATTGGAATGACATACAGGAGTAGATGCGGGAAGATATACGAGAAGAGACGGATAAAATCAGCTAGACCTATGCCTAAGTCCAGGACGATCTCCAGCAAAGGGATTAAGCGCACCAGAAAGAAGACGCTGTACAGGATCAGAAAGCTGGCAAAAAAAGGGGCGAGCAGTTCTGTCGTCAGGTAGCTGTACAGCAGCAAGGGCAGACGCTTACGGAGCATGAGTCTCCGTAGGCTGGGACGCGGCTGGGGGAGCAGCGTTCTGGGCTGGAGGTGTAGGTTTCTGGTTGATGATGTTGTTGATGTTTACGTCAATCCAGTGCTGATCCCACCATTCTACTGGGGTAACAAAGATGCCATGCACTAGCATCGAGAAATGGAGATGATCACCTGCGGCCATGCCAGAGGTGCCGGTGCGACCGATAATCTCGTCCTTTTCTACCATCTTGCCCACTGAGGTCTCAAGCCGACTGAGATGCGAATACAGGCTGCTGAGTCCTTGGCCATGATCAATGATCACCATATTGCCGTAAATACCCAAGTAATCAGCAAAGACCACTCGACCTCGATTAGCTGCCCGGACTTCTGCCTTTTCGTTGGAAGCGATGTCAATACCCAGATGGGTCTGCTGGTCGATCTCCTGGCCCTTGTAGTAGTATGTCCGCTGATCAGCGTATGCAGCACGTCCTGCGCCGGGCATCCGCAAAAAGCGATCCTGCCAGAGCTGCTCCTGGGCTGTATTCCGGCAGACATTGCTGATCTTCTCTGCATTCAATACCCGCACCTTCTGATTAACAAAGAGATACTTCTCTACGTCCGTGCCTTTCATCTCTGGGTAATGTTGCTGAAACTCAGGGAGCTTGTTCTGGAGGAAGCTGTCAGGGATTTCAATCCGATCACGCTTCTCCTTTGCCTTCTTAAAACGCACGCTAAAGCTCGCTTGCGCCTCATTGCCCGCTTCATCTGTGCCAATCACCCGCGTGTTCTCTGGCTTTTCGCTGTCCCAAGCAAGGGCGATGTAGGTGATATAGGTTTTATCCTTGCCTGGCAAAGGGAAACCTGGGAAGAACATCTTCTCAATCATAACTCCATGCCGAGATAATGGCTCAGAGGAGCTATACAGTACCATGCCACTGCCGCCTTGCTGTAGGTGCATCTGCGCATGTTCAATCATGAGCAGCGGCGGTTTGGAGTCAACTGTCACGGGCAAGCGCAGTTCAGTGCTGTTGCGCTTGAGTGAGAAGTCATGGACTGTTACCAGTAACTCGGCCCCTCCTTCCTTGAGGCCAAGACCCTTGACATCTACGTTGAGGACTTCCTGCACCTGAGATGGCCCGGCTTGAGAAAACCAGGATTGGCGGGGATACTGGCGGTCAAAGAGTGGATAAACAGAACCGTTCTGATGCCGTAGCGTAACCGTAATCTGCTGGATACCGCTCTTTTTATCTGCTGCCTGGAGAGGTAGAGCCATTGCCCCGCCAACAAACTTAATCTCCTTGTTGACCGCAACCGTAGGCTGCTCAAATTCCAGTACCATGAAAAAGGCAGCTCCTGCTCCGACCGCCACTAGCATGGATAGGGCGATCAGAGCCAGTCTGGCCAGCTCTTTCGCGTTGGCGGAACGGAAATAGGAGCCGAAACCGCGTCTGCTCTGTTTGATCATGATCAATGCCTTGGGGTTAGGTTATTCGTTCCAGATGATCTCGTAGCGCTGCACATGCAGGTCAGGTGCAGGTATCACCGTGATCCGTTTACCGACAGCCTGTTCGAGCAGCTGTACCTGACCTGCTTCTTCACGCAGGAGCAAGTCAGCAACGCGGGGATGCGTACGCAGAATGATGCTCGTGCCATTGATCTTTGCTGCGTCGCGGGAGATCTTACGGAAGATCTCGTAGCACAGGGTTCGCTTGGATTTGACTGTTCCTTCACCACCGCAGCAGGGACAGCTTTCATTCAACGTTCGCGAGAGGTTCTCACTCGCGCGCTGGCGGGTCATCTGCACCAAGCCGAATTCAGACATCCTGAGGATGTTGACCCGGTTGCGGTCTTTTGCCATAGCCTCTTGCAACGCCCGGTACAACGCCTCTCGGTCTTGCTCGGCCTCCATATCGATGAAGTCGATAATGATAATGCCACCAATGTTCCTAAGCCGTAACTGGGCTGCGATCTCCTTGACTGCCTCCATGTTGGTCTTGAAGATGGTCTCGGCGAGATCATTCTTACCGACATAGCGGCCTGTGTTCACATCAATCACGGTCAAGGCTTCAGTGGTCTCTATGATAATATACCCACCAGAGCGCAGCCAGACCTTTTTGTCTGCTACTCGACTAATAGCTGCTTCGATACCATAGGCTTCAAAGAGCGGTACCTCACCATCATAGTAAACAATCCGGCTTTTCAGCTTAGGGGCAAAGGTGCTGACAAAGTTCAGCAGCCGTTCATGCTCCTCTTGGGAGTCAATTACAACCTCGTTCACATTGTCCGTCAGTAAATCGCGAGCCGAGCGCAGTATTAAGTTGATGTCTTTATAGACTAACCCTGGCACGGCTGAACGTTGCGCACCTGACTTGATATCGTCCCAGAGTAGCATCAGGAACTCCATATCCGCTTCAATCTCGGCACTGGTAATATTCTCAGCTACCGTGCGAACAATGAAACCCGTGCCTGCTGGCCGCAAACTCTCGATCTTCCGGCGCAGCTCGTCGCGGACATGTTCATTCTCAATCTTGCGGGAGATGCCAATATGGTCGGTCAAGGGCATGAAGACGAGATTACGGCAGGCCAAGGTAATGTGGCAGGTCAGCCTGGCACCTTTTGTCCCAAGCGGGTCTTTAGCAATCTGCACCATGACAGTCTGGCCTTCTTTGAGCAGGTTCTCAATCCCAGAATGGGCAGGGCAAGAGCTTGTCAGAGACGGATCTTCAGGATACTGCCGTCGTTTTTCCTCACCCGTTGTCCGCTCCTCAAAGTTGGGCACAGAGGCGGGATGAACATCATCAACATAGAGAAACCCTGTACGCTCTAGGCCAATGTCCACAAAAGCTGCCTGCATTCCAGGCAGCACTCGTACTACCTTGCCACAGTAGATATTGCCGACCAGACCCTTTTCCAAAGGTCGCTCAATGTGAAACTCAAGCAGCGTGCCGCCCTCAACCAGTGCGATCCGGTTTTCATAAGGCGCAGCGTTGATCAGGATGTCTGTGTACATAATCTATGGTTCGTTATTTGCAACAGGCATGGTCTGACCGCGCGTCGCCAGGCGGTGAAAGGGATTTGGTGCAGATCACGGATGTCGTTCAGGTTGACGGAAAAAGCCGGACAGATACTCGATGTCCGGCTGCATACCAACAGGGTTATAATACCCGACTCGCCCTGCCCTGCCAAGAAAGGATTGGCCAGCCCAGTTCCTTCCCGGAAAAAGATGTGTACATTTTCCTGCATCCTTTTTAAGATGCAGCAGATTGTCCCTTCTCACCTCAGATAACTTTGCTGCTATGGTCAATTCCACCCAATCATCTGGAAGTCATCTGCGTAAAGCCTTAGGCTGGTCGCTGGCAGGTCTGGCCACTGCCTGGCAAGAGACTGCCTTTCGCCAAGAAATTTATGCCCTGTGCATTCTCGTCCCCTTGGCCTTTGTCCTTGGGCAGGGCGGCATAGAACATGCCGTGCTCTTAGGCAGTCTGTTGCTGGTTCTGATTGCGGAACTGCTCAACACCGCAGTTGAAGCAGCTATTGATCGCATTGGTCCGGAACGACATCCTTTATCTGGCAGAGCGAAAGATTTAGCTTCCGCAGCGGTGTTTATCGCTCTGCTCAATGCCGCTCTAGTTTGGCTGCTCATTCTGCTGGGTTAACTGGCTTGCTCTACTCCTTTCTTACTCGCTGGCAAAGGAGTTTGGCTTGGCAAGAGAGGAGTTCTGCCGACTCAGAAAGGAGTTGTACTCGGCAGAAAAGAAGTTTGGCCGAGTAGCAAAGGAGTTCTGGTAAGCCGGAAAGGAATCTTGCCGACTAGGAAAGCAGTTTGGGTCGGCCAAACTCCTTTGCGGCTAATCAGGAAAGGAGTTTGGCCAAGCCGAACTCCTCTGCTGCCGACTAAAACTCCTTGGTAAACGAGCCGTACTCTTCCCTTGCTTATTCAGCCGCATGTTATAATGCGTCTGCTAGAGTTGCGCCATCTTCTGAGCTGCTGATGAGTACGCTGCTGAAGCCCAGCTTTCCCGCTATCCTGCTGACAAATTCTGCCGCATTGGCGCAGCAGATTATCCTGCCCTGCCAAGTAAAGCGATATTCATCCCGGACATGATCTAAGCAGGTGATGACCAGATGCCGCTGCTGGCTAGTCCGAATGAGTTCATCCCTACTGATGGCGTATTCGAGCAAGGAAACATCGAGTAAACTCCGCCGAAACTCCCCTTGATAGCTATTGCAGATGTTGGTCTCCTGCGGGTTGGCCTTGATGTTGTGCGGCAGATGCTCATTTGACATTGGCCCATCGCCATGCCTGGTTTGGTAAGCACGGGTGACGAGATAGACTTCCAGCTCAGTGCTACCATACAGGGCAACTGCATTGGTGGTGCCGGTGTTGGCGCGAGTCACATAGGGAAAGAAGCCAACGTGCTGATCAAGCAGCAGTCCTTGCGAGCCTTCATAGATGTGATTGCTGAAACCGAGTGGCAGGCCGTGGGTCTTGCGGATATAGGGTGAATTGACTATCTGCTTACAGCAATCAAGAAACGCATCGACAGAAGCCTCTGCGTATTCCTTATAGAAGAACGTGCGGAGCAGGTCAAGGCGAGTTGCCAATATCCACGGTGAGAAGAGGTCGGCAAAGGTTAAGGAGTAATGCTGCTCCTCCCGGTTGATCGTATCACCTACACCTACTCCGCAGCTGCCGTGCGGATGATGCTGCCGGTTGCGGGCAATGTCATAGGGGGTGGTGACAGGGCATTGGGCATCTATGTAGAGCAGTGGCTGCACACCCTTGGCGAGCAGTGCCGCCAGTTCGTTGCAGAGGCCAATCGGCTCTATCGTGCAGAAGCGCGAGAAATAGCTGACCGCACCTTGCAGCGTGCCAGAGCCAAAGTTGGAGAAGACATGGCGCAGGCCCTGCGCAACCACCGTATGCCCAGCTTGTTGACCACCAGAGAAACGGATGACCAGCGGGTTTTCACAAGTCCGACAGAGCCAGTCGGTAACTAAGCCTTTGCCCTCATCGCCAAAGCCTGCGCCAATGACGAACTTGCCTTTCACAAGAGAATCGCGGTCTCTGTTAACCCTGCGGTTGGTGAAGGCGCACTGGGCTTGGCTGTTTTCCGCAAAGTCTCGGCAATGATATCTGGGATGACCTTCGAGACATCTTCGTGTCGATCCAGGATGATGAGCTGCTCGCCCATCAGCTGTTTCCAACCATCCATCGTGTATTGATTACTGCCTGCGCTCGTCTGGCGAATATGCAAGTGAAAGACGTGATACAGCTCTCTGGCTCGGTCTAAAAGGACTGATGCAGAATAGGTTTCATATTGGCCATCGCCCATGATGTGCTTCAAAGCTGCCGCAGGCACAGCAGGTAAAGTCGGCTCATCGCCAATAGTAAACAAGAAGCCCTTTTGCTTGCGCTTCTCAAAGCAATCAATGGCTGTATGAAAACCAGCGAAATACCAAGCCAGCAAATAGCTTTCACCTGCATTGCCACCACCGCCGCCCTCTAAATAGACATCCGTCAGCCACTTATCCAGCAGCTCATCATTAGATTCAAATTGCCCCACCTGAAGTGGGCTGTTGTCGCACTCATGATCACCTATGGCTAGGAACAGAAGCTGCGGATCAGGCGTGCCGCTTTGGATAATCCGGCCCATGATCTTAGGTAATCCTTCCTTAACCAGATGATGTGGTATCGAACCCATTGAGCCAGTTACATCCAAGGCCAGGATAATCGCCACCGAGTTAGGATGTTCAGCAGAATCCCGCGATTCCCTAACCCTGATCCCGTGCGGGTTCATGGCATTATTGATCGACCGCTGTGAGAATATTTCGTGGGCCGACTTGGTACCATAGCCCACCGATGCTGCCCGTGCTGCCCGGTCATCAACTGAATAGCTTCCCCAGCCCATGATTATTTCCCTCCAAAGAGATAGTTGTACCGCTGTTTGGCAATCTCCAAAGTAATTTCTGCCTGCCTGATTTTGATGCCGAGTTCAATGTCCTTAGCCACATAGTCATCGCAGTTAAAATCGCTGGCCAAGATCAGGCTGTGAGCAGAGGTGGGTGAGAGATCCAGCATATTCTCCTGCTCCCGCTGCATCTTGCGGATACTGATCTCTAAATCTTCGATCTTACGCTTATAAACCAGCTGCGCATCTTCAGCAATAGCTGCGGCCCGGTCTTCCCGAATCTCTTTGTTGTTCCGCTTCAGCGAGCTAATGAAGGCCCCTGCTAACTCTTTGTCTGCATCGTTCATTTCATTCTCCAGGATCATCGGTAGCGGTTTTCGCGTCAGAGACATACACATCTGCTAAAACAACGTGATCAGCCAGCGTAAAACTGCGGCAGAGGTTTGTCAAGAAAAACCTAAAAGGTAGAGGTGCAATTTCGTGAAATCCACCCAACCTAAAAAGCTGCGCTCGCAGGTCGATGCGATCATAATACTTATGGCAATGTGTCCTAAGTATTATAGGCAGTTCATCCTAAGTACTATGGAGGATGTCTCCTAAGCATTATCGACAGTTCGTCCTAAGCATTATAGACGGTTCATCCCAAGTATTATAGTCTGCGCCATGGGCAGTCATGCCAGTTATTTTTGAGTTGCTTTTCCTGGAAGAAGGTGGAATGATTATAGGCGGGATGACAGAGGTCATCAGAAGCAGGCTGTCAGCAGCGTCAGGCTATGACTGTATTTCCCTATCCGCTTTTTTAAGGAGAAGCATTATGCGTCCATCTTATCTGGTTTTAGCCCTGGTTTTGTGCTCACTTACAACGATTGGCCCAGTATTTGCTGAAAGCACCACACACGCTGGGAAAGCAGTCGAACAAGCATCGCAAGCCAGCAGTAATGCAAGTGGTAGCGCGGCCCATGCTATCAGTGCTTCTGGGCAGGTGACATCAGCTGCAGCTGCGGTACCACTGTCTGCTGCGGGTACAGTATCTGGTGCTGCTGGCGCAGCCAGCACAAGTGCTGCCCAGGCTGCCACAGAAGCAGCTTCAGCCCCGGCTGGTACGCCTTTACCAGTCAGTGACGAGACAGTTACCGTCACACCGCCAGACAAGGCTCTCGCCTCGCCAGATAAAGCCATCACGTCGCCGGACAAAGCCTTAAAGCCCAAGAATTAAGTTGATTTCGCAGCCAGGAGATATAAGGATGCGCGTGCTTCTTGCTCTTATTTTGTTAGTGATCGTCTCCTGGATCACTCCCCCTTCTGCCCAAACTGCTAACAATGGTTCAGTTGGCAGTCAAGCAGGAGGGGCTTTGCATTTTTCGCCAGAGCAAATTATTAGATTTGCGAAAAAGGTGGAAAAGACTATTGCCGCTAAGGGGGCAAGGGTGGCGATTGTGGCTCGCAAAGGGCAAGCTGCCTCTGAACTGCCACCAGGCATGAGTTTTACCCATACTGGCTTTGCGGTTTATTCAGAAATAACCACGCATGATGGCCGAAAGCTGCCAGGCTATGCGATCTACAATCTTTACCAGCAGGCGCAAGATCCTAGTGTCAGTGCCTTGGCCCAGGACTTCCCGGTTGACTTCTTTGCTGGTGCCGTAGAGCTGGAAGCAGGGATCATCATTCCTTCGCCTGAATTACAGAAACGCTTACTTGCAGTTATTGCCTCGCCAACCTATAAGCTGCTGCATGAGCCGCGCTATTCCTCTATTGCCAACCCCTATACACTGGGTAAGCAGAATTGCACAGAGTTTGTCCTGGATGTGATTAATGCTGCTATTTACCAGACCAATGATATTAAGCAGATCAAGGCCAATACTCAAAAGTACTTTGTTGCCCAAGAGGTTAATGTCAGTCCTTTGAAGTTGATGCTGGGTTCTATGTTCAGTGCTGCAATCTCAACCGCTGATCATCCTGGTGCCCCTGTCACAGCCACTTTTGAGACTATAGGTAATTATCTCCAACGCTATGATGCTGGTACAAAACGGCTGCGCGTTCTGTATCGCAACTAGGCCCTGCCCTTGCAGCTTTCCTCTCGCCTCTTTCGTAGTTCTTCCAAGCAGCCAGCTGGTATAGCTGCGCCTATTCTTCAGGAGTTGCGGGCCATCCTAGGTAAAGACAATCTGCTCACTACTTGGGAAGAACGAGCCTGCTACAGCTACGATGCGACTGGCCAGAGCTTTCTCCCTGATGCCGTTGCCTTGCCAGAAACAACCGAGCAGGTAGCAGCGATGCTTCGGCTGGCTAATCAATATCGTTTCCCGGTGATTCCCCGTGGTGCAGGCAGCGGGGTGACTGGCGGTGCTTTGCCAACAGCCGCAGGATTGGTGATCGCCTTTAGCAAAATGAATCAGATCCTGGAGATTGACCCTGCAAATCTGATCGCGGTAGTACAACCAGGCTTGATTACCGGTGAGTTACAAGCAGCCCTGAAAAAGCATAATCTGATGTATCCCCCTGATCCAGCCAGCTTGAAGTTCTGCTCTCTTGGTGGCAATGCCGCAGAATGCGCAGGTGGCCCAAGTGCAGTGAAATACGGCGTAACCCGTGATTATATTATCGGCCTAGAGGCAGTGCTAGCCACAGGTGAGATCATTAAGACTGGGGTACGCACGGAAAAAGGCGTGGTTGGCTATGACCTAACCCGTCTTCTGATTGGTTCAGAAGGTACTTTGGCCCTGTTTACCAAACTTATTCTCCGCCTGCTACCCTTAGCGCAGGCCAAGACCACGTTCTGTCTTACCTTTACCTCATTAGCAGCAGCAACGCAGCTGGTGGCAGAAATTCTCTCAGCTGGGCTATTACCTTGTACCTTAGAATACATGGATAGAACTGCCCTTGCCGCAGTGCGTACTCGGTTGCCGCAGCCATTATCAGATACGACCGCAGCCTTGCTGTTAGTGGAATTTGATGGCAACAGTGCAGAACAGGTGCAGCAAGAAGCACTCCGCTTTGTGAGCTTTGTCCAGCAGAAAGGGAATTGTGTACTCAGGCAAGCAACAGATGCAAAGGAGACCGATGAACTATGGTTAGCTCGTCGGTCAATCGCACCCGCAGTGCTTTCGCTTAGGCCGCATAAGATTGCTGAGGATGTAGTAGTACCGCGTTCAAAGATTCCTGATCTCGTGGCCTTTACTGAGCAGTTAGCTCTTGAGTTGCAGCTTCTGATACTTACGTTTGGTCATGCCGGAGATGGGAATATTCATGTCAACATTATGCTTGATAAAAGCAAACCAGAAGAGCATCGGCATGGCCTGGAAGCTAAGGAGCGGCTCTTCCGCTTTGTCCTTGGTCTGGGCGGCACACTCTCTGGCGAGCATGGCATTGGTATTACTAAGTCTGCCTTTTTGCCGCTGGAAATCGACCCGGCCAGCCTCAGTCTGATGCGCAAGCTCAAACAGCTCTTTGATCCGAACAACATCCTTAATCCCGGCAAGATATTTCCTGAATAGACCCTTGACATACAACTTATCGGCAACTTCCCTCTCTTTTTGATCTCACTTACCTTGCAATGTACGTTCCAGTCTGCCGCAGATGCTAACTGGAATTGTCTTGTTGACAAGGGCAGATGTGCGTCTTAAACTGTATCACTCCCCGCAACCCTTGAACGAAGAGGCCGCACTCATGCAGACAGCCAAGCTATTTGTCAATGGACGCAGTCAGGCCGTCAGACTGCCCAAAGGATTCAAGTTCAAAGGAACAGATGTCTTTATTCAGAAAGTTGGTGATTCTGTCATCCTATTGTCCAAAGGACAAGGTCTGGGAAACATTCCTCATCGGTCTCCACAGGTTCACAGATGATTTCATGGCAAATGGACGCGAGCAGCCAGAGATGCAGGATCGTTTCACCGAGAATGAGCGTCTGATGAAAACTCAATTGTAGGCTCAATCGGATGAAATTGATTGTTCATCCAACAGTATAACTTAACTATGGAGGAAAAACAAAATGAAGAGAAACTGCACGCTGAGAACAATAATTCCGTTTTTTGCCAGCGCAGCCATGCTGTTTGCAGCATGGCCCAGTCATGCCAGTGAACTGCCGACCCATGCCGAACTTCGTCAGGCACTTAAAGAGGTCGTGCAGGACAAGAACGGCGGATTCAGCCTGAACATGTGGGCCACAGTCGTGGACAGGGACGGCGTGGTGAAAGCGGTTGCCTTCTCCGGCAAGGACAGAGGCGATCAGTGGCCGGGGAGCAGAGTCATTTCCGCGCAGAAGGCCAACACGGCGAATGCGTTTAGCCTTCCGGCACTGTCGCTGTCCACAGCGAATCTCTATGCAGCAGTTCAGCCGGGGGGAAGTTTGTACGGTCTCCAGCACAGCAATCCGGTCGATGTCAGTGTCGCCTACGGCGGGCCGTCTGAGAAAATTGGTGCTGAGGATGATCCTATGACGGGCAAGAAGATGGGCGGCGTGAATATCTTCGGTGGCGGTCTGGCCTTGTACAATAAAGAGGGCAAACTGGTCGGAGCCCTTGGAGTCAGCGGCGACAGCTCATGTGCTGACCATAATATCGCTTGGAAAGTGCGGGACAAACTTGGCTTGGACTTTGTGCCTGCTGGAGTAAGCCCGGCTAAGGATGACAACATCGTCAACGACATTGCCAACGGCGCAAGTGCTGGAGGCTGGGGACATCCGACATGCTCGCCTGAGGCGGCTGAAATTGCGACAGGATTGCCGAAGACACATCCAATCGGCTCAAAGAAATAACAGAGAGCCTGTCCGCACCGCATCCATAAGCAGGATGCAAGCAGGCAGCCCGGATCCCTTGCATTCCATCCGGGCCGCCTCATTTTCCTGCATCTCCCACCCCTAAACGCCTACCTGAGAAAAACTCAAACGCATGTTCCAGTTTGCCACAAATACTAACTAGAATTTTCCAGTTGACAAGGGAAGATGCACCGCTGCTACTGGCTAGTATTCATCTTCCTTTAATGATATGATTGGTAATATCAAACCAATTCCTTGTTTCACACTGACCGTAATTCGGTAACCAAAATAAAGCAGGTGAATGATGGGCACTCTAATTTATCAAATTAAAAGACACAAAGCAACGATAAGTTTCACGCTGATAATTATAATATTTCTATCCATCGGAATCATTACAATCAAGGGACTCCTTGCATTAGGCGGTCTCACCAGAACGATTTACGAGCATCCACTTGTAGTGTCAAACGCCGCCCTTAATGCTGGTCTGGATCTAACAAAAATGCACCTCAGCATGAGAGATTTTGTTTTGTCAAACAGTCCTGAAGAGGGAAATGCCGCGCTGCAAGCTATGGGAGAGGGCGAGAAGGAAGTTTATCAACACCTTGATCTCGTCCGTGATCGTATTCTCGGCGAGAGCGGACAGGAACTTGAACGGCAAACCCGACAACTTTTTGTCCATTGGCAGCCCATACGGGACGAGATTATTCGTTTGTTTAAAGCAGGTGACCAAAAACAAGCTCTTTTCATTACCCAAACAAAAGGTACAGCCCATGTGGCACTGCTTGAGGCCAAGACACTGGAACTGAATTCATATGCAAGGAGAAAGGCTGATTACTTCATCGAACTTGCTCAAATAAATCAATCAAGGCTTGAGTTTGTCACCATTATTTTAATGTCAGCGGGTATCTTTCTGGCAGCAGTAATCGGTTCTTGTGCTTCGCATATTATCAGAAAAACTGAAAAGCTCCTTGAGAATGAGAAGAATGCGGCCATTGACGAAATTAAAGTCTTGCACGGCATTCTCCCAATCTGCTCCTATTGCAAACAAATAAGAGATGATAAGGGCTTATGGAAACAAATGGAAGACTATATCCATGCCCATTCGGAAGCTGCATTCAGTCACGGTATTTGCCCAGATTGCATGAAAAAACATTACCCTGAATACTGCGCGACATTTGTCCCTGCATAAACACAGGGGAAACGCCTGAACAATCGGCTGAAGGCGGCTTACGATTTCACCGTGCTTCATTGTAACCGCCTAGCCGAACCGCACCCCTCCTCTCTTCCCGCTTACCCAACCACCCATCTGTCTCCTCCCTGAACGACCGTTACCGCTTCCCTCTAACGTACATAGGTCTTTCGGACTTAGGGCCTATTAACACTATTAATTGCGATCACGATCAGGGCCAAAACGATAAACCCCATGAACATGACATCCAGTTTGTCAAACCGGGTGAAGATGCGGCGGAATCCCTTCAACCTCCTGAGCAGCCGCTCGACTTCATTGCGTTTCTTATACAGCTCCTTGTCATGCTCCCAAGGTTCTGTCCGGCTGCTTTTCGGGGGCACGATAGGGAAAAATCCCAGTTCTTCGGCTGCCAAATTTCTTGTCTCATCTCCTTCATACGCCCTGTCCATGATCAGAGCGCATGGTTCCGAAGCCGCTCCCAGCTCCGTCAGCAGCCTGCGGCCCTCCGGCGCGTCTCCGGCCTGGCCGGGAGAAAGGGAGAATATCACCGCGCATTCAGCGGATGCGGCAATCAGATGCAGTTTGGTTGTCCATCCGCCGCAGGATTTGCCGACCGACTGAGGGCCATTTTTTTTAACGCTCCGGTTCCGTCAGGATGGACTTTGATGACCGTGCTGTCGAGAGAAAAGGCATCCGCATTGCTGCGGATCATCTGCTCCTGCTGTAACCGTGCGAAAATCCGGTCAAGCACACCATTTTTGCTCCAGCGGCTCATGCGGGTGTAAATGCTGTGCCAATTGCCGAAACTGCTTGGATGCCCTCTCCATTTGCACCCATGTTCAAGGACATGCAGCATCGCGTTCAGCATCGTGAGGTTGTCAATCAACCTATCTCAAAAAACGGAGCAGAATAATTGAACAGGCGAGCAGTAAAAAAGCCAAAAAATTGTCAGCATGTCGGTCATATCGAACAACCAGCCGCCTGAAGTTTTGAAGCCAGGCGAAAAGCCGTTCAACTTTCCAGC
>NZ_JBLWEO010000015.1:0-38581 GCF_048287395.1 Candidatus Electronema sp. PJ
CTTGCTTACCCAAAGAAGGTTGCGGCTCGATAACACAAGGTTGTTGCTCGGCAATAACCTTCTCTTGCTTGGCCACAAAGAGTTGTGGCTTGATAACAACCTTCTTCTGCCAAGCCGGAACCTTTTGTAGCTCGGCTACAAAGAGTTGTTGTCGAGTTAGAGAAGGTCTTTGCTCGGCTACAACCTTCTCTTGTTTAGCCAAAACATTCTGTTACTAAGCAACAGAGAGTTGTTGCTCGGCAAAAACCTTCTTGTACTGAGCCACACACCTCTTGCACCTGGCAACGAAGAGGTTAAAGCTAGCAACACAGCTTTCTGCCGACTTGTTTTGGAAATGCAACGGCTTGTCAAACAGCGGGTAGCTCCAAACCAGGCAGTACAGGTAACTCTACCCCTTCTTTCCTCGGCTGACCGCTGATATCGGTCACTTTGCGCACGGCTCGCTCGCTGATCCGCTTGCCTTGTGCGGCCTCGCCTTTGATCAGATATTCGTCAAAATCAATCTCTAAGACATTACTTCGCGCTCTGGCCGACGGCGCAAGGCTGATTCGCGCCCGAATACCGCTCTCACCCAAGGCCAACATCTGGATGGCCGAGCGTTTATGCTCCTCAAAGAGCCGGTATTCTTTGTTGAGGATAAAGCCAGGCATTCTAAAGCGTTTGACATAGCTGAGATTCACTGCGCCAGCGCGATAGATTAGATTGAACACCAGATTTTTCCGCACCGCACCGACCCAAAGCAGCTCGCCACCGACAAAAAGTTTGTCTGGCACGTTGATCACCTTGTACAAACCGTCGCGGAAGATAAGCACAAGGCGGTCTAGCTCGGAGCAAGCAACTGCAAGCTCCGGCTGCTCGGCTGTCATCTTGTGGCCAAGAAAACCAGACTCGCGGTCATAAACCACTTGCAGATTGGAGATAGCTGCTTCTCGGGCATCAACCTGGTCAAAGGCCCGCAACTCGCTTTGCCGGGGAAACTGCGGGCCGTATTTGGCTAACAAACCGTGCAGAGCGTTCTTGGTAAAGAGAATCATGTCCTGCAAGTGCCGATCAATGGTGGCAATACCTTGTTCGAGCGAGTGGATCTCCTTGGCCTGCTTGTCCAGATCGTAACGCGAGATCCGCTTGATCCGAATATCTAACAACCGCTCGATGTCCTCTTTGCTCACTTTGCGGATGAGTCGCTCGGCAAAGGGTTCCAGGGCCTGGCGAACCGCTGTGCTCACGGCTTTGGCAGAAGTTTCCTCCTCAATCTGCTTATACAACCGCTGTTCAATGAAGATTTGCTCCAGCGCGCAGGCGTGAAGGCGGTCAAGGAGGCGGCCTCGCTCGATGCGCAGCTCTTTTTCCAGATCACGCTGTAGCTTGTCAGTGTTGTGACGCAGTACTTCCTCCACACCCATGATGCAGGGCATGTTGTCCTTGATCAGTACCAGGCTGGGCGAGACGCTCAGTTCGCAATCCGTGAAGGCATAGAGGGCAGCCACGACTTCTTCTGCATACACACCGCGCGGGAGCTTAATCTCGATCTCCACCTTTTCGGCAGTGTAGTCGTTAATCGAGGCAATTTTGATCTTGCCGGCCTTGGCAGCCCGTTCAACCGACTCAATCAAGGCTTCGGTGGTCAATGTATAGGGTAATTCCGTGATGGTAATTGTTTTGTCTGACAACTCCATCCTCGCGCGGCAGCGGAGCTTACCATTACCCTGCTCGTAATCCGAGGCATCAACGATGCCACCGCCAGGAAAGTCCGGCAAAAGGAGAAAATCCTTACCCTCTAAATAATCAATCTGGGCTTGCAGCAGTTCGCCGAAGTTATGCGGCATGATCTTGGTGGCCATACCAACGGCAATGCCTTCCGCACCGAGCAGCAGGAGCAACGGCAGCTTGGCAGGCAGGGAAACAGGCTCCTGCATTCTGCCGTCATAGGAATCAACAAACGTTGTTAGGTCAGGATTGAACAGGGTCTCGCGGGCAAGTGGCGTGAGACGGCATTCAATGTAGCGAGCAGCCGAGGCTTGGTCGCCAGTAAAGACATTGCCGAAGTTGCCTTGCCGGTCTATCAGCAGATCTTTGTTCGCCAGGTTGACCAAGGCGGCAAAGATGGACTGGTCGCCGTGCGGATGCAGCTTCATGGTCTCGCCGACCACGTTGGCCACCTTGTGATAGCGCCCGTCGTCCATGTTGCGCAGCGTCTGCAAGATGCGCCGCTGCACCGGCTTCAGGCCGTCGTCGATGTCCGGGATGGCCCGCTCGCGGATGACGTAGGCAGTGTAGTCGAGGAAGTTGCGGTCAAAGAGCCGATGCAGTCTGCTCTGGGGATGATCAGCGGCGCAGATGCTTGTGATGTCGGTCATGGGTTTGCTTTAGAAGCGCATTATTTTTGCGCCAAAAATTGCTCTGCATCAATTCCTGCCTGCTGCAAAATCGCCCGCAGCGTGCCTTCCGGCATGTCGCCGGAGTGATTTGGAATGGTTGTGTAGCGGCCAGTCTCAGGGTTATACCAGATTTCGTGGCTACCCGCCGCCTGTCGGCTGAAGACAAAGCCGAGCCGCTTCAGTATCTTGATGATTTGCCGGTAGTTGCAGCCGGAAAGCCTGCCCATTTCAGACTCCGATAATCAGTGGATAGTCAAACGCATCATTCACTGTGGGCAAAGCAGCCAGTTCATCCTCTTGCTGGGCCTCTATCAGCTTCCGCGCCACATCACGGGCTATTTCCAAGGTTTCAGCGACAGTTCTTCCCTGCGCGATAAGTCCCTGCACAGATTCTGAAGTTGCCAGATATACTCCTTCCGGCAACTTCTCAATATGAAGATGCAGAATTTTTTCCATGCCATTCCTCCATGTTATGTTCTAGAGTCTTGCCTACTCTGATCACAGTTCCTGTCAATGAGTCTGCCCGCGAACAAGCTGTTTTCACAAGAGCGTTGCGCAGGATGAATGTACTTCAACAAGTCCCCGCACCGAATTCGCCACATACAGCTCTTCCGCTGCGAGAATGTCATCCCTCGTCAAGATCCGCTCAACAGCCTTGCCCTTTTCAAGCAGCATCCGTCGGAACGTTCCAGCTAACAGGCCACAGCTGACTGGCGGGGTGAGGAACAGCTCGTCCTTTTTCAACCGAAGGAAGATGTTGGCGATACTCCCTTCTGTCACCTGCCCAGCAGTGTTGGTGAAGAGTACCTCATAATAACCCTGCTGCCCAGCCAAGGCACGTTCTCGGTCGTACAGCTCCCGGCGGGTAGTTTTGTGGAAAAGGTGTGGGTTGCTCGAGTCAACCTGCTGCTGGGAGAAAACTACCTTTGGTAGCTCCGGTGTCAGTTCGTTCATGAGCATTGCAGAGGTGATTTCAAGCCTGCCGTCGCGGTAAAGCAGCAGTCGTACCCGCAGCTGCTGGTTGCTCTGTTGAACTGCTTGCTCTACTAAGCGTGTGCGGATTTCCTCAACATCGCAGTGGAAATGGAAATAACGGGCTGAGTCGGCTAGTCGTTCCAGATGATAATCCAAGAGAAAAAAGCCACTTTCCGGTTGCCAGAGCAGAGTTTCGATGAGCTGGAAATCCGGCTCGTTCTTAGTCAGAAAATTGCCTTTGAGCAGGCACTCTGCCCATTCCTCCTCTGGCTTGGAATCGGCAACAATGCCAGAGCCGATGCCCATTCTGCCCCGACCATTCTCTAGCTCTAAGGTACGGATTGGCACGTTGAAGCAGCTTTCTTTTTGGCTGGTGAAGCCAACAGCCCCGCAGTACACGCCTCGCTGCTGTTCCAGCTCTTGAATGATTTCCATCGTTCTAATCTTCGGTGCGCCCGTGACTGAACCGCAGGGAAACAGGGCCTCGATCAGCTGGCGAAAGGATGGCGCGGCTCCTGCTGGGATGCCGTCAATGGTGGAGGTCATTTGCAGCAGAGATTCGTAGGTCTCCACCTCGAACAGGGCGCGAGGCACGACCTGACCGCCGCCGGATTCGTGGAGTAGGCGGCCCAAATCGTTGCGGAGCAGGTCAACAATCATAACGTTTTCGCTCCGATTCTTCGGGTCGGCTTGCAGCCTCTGCCGCCGCTCCTCGTCCTCGACATTGGTGCGGCCACGACGCAGAGTGCCCTTCATGGGCCGCACTTGTACCTTGTCCGCATCGGCACGAAAGAACAACTCTGGGGAGAAGCTGAGGATATCAAAGCCATTATGGCGAATCCACGCGCTGTAACAGACCGACTGATTGCGGCGCAGGGCACGATACAGGGCCGCAACCGAGCCTTGAAAGGTAAAATCAAAATGCAGTGTGAAGTTGACCTGGTAACTATCACCAGCTTGGATGTACTCTTGGATTTTCTCGACCGCGTGCAAATATTCTGCTTGCGAAATGCTTGTCCGCAGCTCCGTGCAGATGAAAGAGTCTTCTGCCGTGTGCTCCTCGCTTGGCCATTTGCCGCCGCTGCCCAGGCCAGTCTGATGGTTGAAAATCAGCGGTTCCTTATATACGCCGAACACAGCCAGTGGTCTGTTGTTCTTGGCCAGAAAACGGCGCAGGCGCGGCTCTAGCAAATAGCCGAATTCGTAATCCAGCCATCCGGCCAGATAAAAGCCTTGCTGCCGGAGCTGATCAGCTTGCTCTAAAAAAGCCTTTGCGTCATTATCAGGATGATAGATCAGCTGGCGGAGAGGCTTGAGGAAAAGGAAGGAGCGGTGATTCTCTGCCGTCACCCTAGAGCTTTCGAGAAAAACAAAATCATCCTGCCGGGCAAGCCAAGATGTGAGGCGGGTGATATCGGCATCGCTGAAGGACTTCAATGCTTCGCGTCAGAATACTTTTTGCCGTGCTCCCACAACTCTTCCTGCGAAGAGCCGTCTTTGGCAACAAAGGTTCCTTTGCCGTGCTTCTTGCCGCCTGCCCAGCCGCCGGAGTATTTTGTGCCGTCAGCGTAGCTCATGATGCCACTGCCGTGCGGCCTGTTGTCCAGCAAGTCACCAACATATTTGTTACCGCCCTTAGTACTTACAGTGCAATTGCGGCGACATTGGCCAGCCTCCATCACACCGTTCAAGGTCAAAAACAATGTGCTGTTGGCATACCAGCGCAGCGTTCCTGGCCCGCTGGCCTTGCCATCCACGCAGCCGCCAGACCAGCTGACCGACTCATCAGGAAGAGGCAAAGGGTTTTTGATTTGACAGCCGGTTTTCTGATCAGCAATCCAATGCTCCGCCCCTTGAACTAAGGATGCGCAAGAAAGCAGAGCACCGAGAAGAAATAGTTTCCACCTCATTGCTTTTGCCCATTTTCCCACGTCTCTTCCTGAGAAGTGCCATCTTTAGCGGTGTACTTGCCTTTGCCGTGCCGTCTTCCTTCTGACCACTCGCCTTCATATTTGCTGCCGTCCTCATAAATCATGCTGCCGTGGCCATGCGGCATGTCCTCTTTAAATTCTCCAGTGTATTTTTGCTTGCCATCAGCGGAGGACAATTCTCCTTGGCCATTCATTTTGCCATTTTTCCATTCGCCAGAATAAACTTCCCCGCTAGCAAACTTCAAAGTTCCTTTGCCATGTCGCTCGCCGTCTTTTATTTCCCCCTCATATAGCCCGCCATCAGCACGAGTGATTTTACCTTTGCCATGCGGCAGGTTGTCCTTCATTTCGCCGACGTAGCTGTCTCCGCCCTTCGTTTTGACAGAGCAATCCTGAGTGCAGCGGCCATCTTGCATCACGCCGATGATGGTGCTTTGCAGCTCGCTGTTTTTATACCAATCCAAGGAGCCTTTGCCATCTGCCTTGCCATCTTTGCATTTGCCTGACCATGTGATGGATTCATCCGAGGCAGGAACAGGATTCCAGACCTTGCAGCCGGTTTTCGTGTCGGCAATCCAGTCGCCTTCGGCATACACAGATGTTGCGGAGAAGCAGACGAGGAATAGATAGATACAGGTCGTTTTCTTCATCATGTCACGTTATTGTTGTTCACCGGTATATTCACTGGTTATGTTACGCTATTTTTGCTGTCCATCCTTTTTGCGACAACATATCTGCTGCAAGAGCAATCTGGCGGCGAGAGAACTGCCGTTTCCTTTGATTCCAATAAAAAGAAAACAGCCAACTGGAAATCTGCGGCCACCAACGGCTTTTTTGCCGTTTACATCGTGCCAATGTCAATCGGGATTGACACTGTTCCAATTGGAATCACCCTGATTCCGATTGGAATTGAGACGATTCCAATTTGAATTGCCCTGTTTCCAATTGGAATCAAGGTAATTCAAATCGAAAATGGCCCGATGTCAATTGGAATCGGGGCAATTCATGTTGACTTTGAACCAATTCCAGCCGAAATCAAGGCGATTCCAATCGAAAACGGCCTGATGTCAATCGGAATCAGGGTATTTTCTGTTGACTTTGAACCAATTTTAACAGGAAACAAGGCGATTTCAATCGAAAACGGCCTGATTTCAATTGGAATCAGATCAATTCCAATTGAAATTAGGGCAATTTCAGTGTGCATCAGGCCGTTTCCGGCTGGCTCTGTAGCAGGAAAAAGCTGTATTTTTTCAAATAAAATCTACAGAGGCGCGTATCTCCGCTGTAGCCAGACAAAAAACACGGGAGCGCAGAAAAAGCCTGTCCCTATATCCCGTCCCTTATTATAAATTTGGGCGATTGCCTGAAAAGGTCGTGTTCCAAGTCAGAGTCTCACCTTCTTTCCCTTGCGCAAACAACGATTATACTCTATAATGACAGATTTCTGCTCTTTTCCGGCTGTCGGCCCGCAGTTTTCGCTGCGCCGGAACGCAGTCTTTCTCTGTAGCATCAAAACGCAATCACCGCAAGCTGCAAATTGCAGACCCGCAGCAGCCTTGCGTCCAGTTTGTATATTTTACGGCACCCTGCCGGAACGTCAACTTCAGGATTAAGGGAGATTTACATGTCGCGAAAAATGGTCACCATTGACGGCAATCAGGCCTGCACGCACGTCGCCTATGCCACCAGTGAAGTCATCACCATCTACCCCATCACTCCCTCTTCGCCGATGGCTGCTGAGGCGGATGTCAAGGCTTCGGCTGGCCAGAAGAACATCTGGGGTTCTGTTCCGGCAATCTCCCAGATGCAGTCTGAAGGCGGCGTGGCTGGCGCATTGCATGGAGCTTTAGGCACCGGCGCTCTCTGCACCACCTTCACCGCCTCGCAGGGCCTGCTGCTGATGCTGCCAAACATGTACAAGATCGCGGGCGAGCTGACCCCGACCGTCTTCCACATCACCGCCCGTTCCTTGGCCTGCCAAGGGCTTTCGATCTTCGGTGATCATGGCGACGTGATGAGCGCACGGCAGACCGGTTGGGCAATGATCTGCTCGCAGAACGTGCAGGAGGCGCAGGATTTAGCTCTGATCTCCACCCAGGCCACGCTGGCTTCGCGCATCCCCTTTATGCACTTCTTTGACGGCTTCCGCACCTCGCACGAGATTCAGAAGGTCGAGCAGCTGACCAACGACGACATGCTGGCGATGATTGACGAGAAGCTGATCACCGAGCACAGAATGCGCGCCCTGACACCTGACCGGCCTTCCATGTCCGGCACGGCGCAGAACCCGGATGTTTATTTCACGGGCCGCGAGACCGTCAACAAATACTACAACGCGGTGCCGGGCATTGTTCAGGAGACGATGAACAAGTTCGCCGCCCTGACTGGCCGCAAGTACCGCCTCTTTGATTATTACGGCGCACCGGACGCGACCGATGTGATTGTGATCATGGGTTCTGGCGCAGAAACCGTGGCCGCCACCATTGATCATCTGGTGGCTGAGGGCAGAAAGGTGGGCATGGTTGTTGTCCGTCTGTTCCGGCCCTTTGATGTCAAGGCTATGGTCAATGCCCTGCCGCCCACTGTCGAGCGCATCACCGTGCTTGACCGCTGCAAAGAGCCAGGCGCACCGGGAGAGCCGCTGTATCTTGATGTCCGCGCCGCAGTCAGCGAGGCAGCCGAGGCGAATCCGGCCATGTTCATGCCGATCATCGTCGGCGGACGCTACGGCTTGGGTTCAGCCGAGTTCAGCCCGGCAATGGTTTTAGCCGTGTATGACAACATGGCCTCGCTCGCGCCGAAGAACAAATTCTGCGTCGGCCCGAATGACGACGTGACCTACAGCTCGCTGGACTACGATAAGTCCTTCAACATTGAGGGCGAAGATGTTTATCGGGCCATGTTCTACGGTCTTGGCGCAGACGGCACGGTCGGTGCGAACAAAAACACGATCAAAATCATCGGCACGGAGACCAGCAACTCAGCCCAAGGCTACTTCGTTTATGACTCGAAGAAGTCCGGCTCGATGACCGTCTCCCATCTCCGCTTCGGCGAGAACAAGGTGGTCGCCCCGTATCTGATCAGCAAGGCCAGCTTTGTTGCCTGCCACAACTTCACCTTCTTGGACAGCTACGACATGCTGGCCAATCTGGAGGAGGGCGGCACCTTCCTTCTGACCACCTCCTTTGACAAAGACACGATTTGGGATCACCTGCCTGCCAAAGTGCAGCAGCAAATGCTTGAGAAGAAGGCGAAGTTCTATATCATTGACGCGGTCAAGCTGGCTATAGCCCTCGGTCTGGGCGCGCACATCAACATGATCATGCAGACCGCCTTCTTCCTGATCTCCGGCATCCTGACCCATGATGAGGCGGTCAAAGCGATCAAAGACGCGATCAAGAAGACCTATGGCAAGAAGGGCGACAAAGTTCTGAACATGAACTACGGCGCAGTGGATGCGGCGGTCAACAACATTGTGCAGGTTACGCTGCCTGAGCAAATCACCGGCCATGCACTGCCAGAGACCGTGCCTGCCGAGGCTCCTGATTTCGTCAAGCAAGTGACCGCGAAGATGATTCAGGGCAAGGGAGATCAGATCAAAGTCTCCGAGATGCCTGCTGATGGCCGCTGGCCCACCGCCACCACCCAGTGGGAGAAGCGCAACATCGCCGTGAATGTCCCGGAATGGTCGGCAGAGACCTGCATTCAGTGCGGACGCTGCTCCTTGGTTTGCCCGCATGGCTGCAACCGGATGAAGATTGCCACGCCAGAGGCTTTGGCTGCTGCCGGAGCGGACGAGTCCTTCAAGACTGCGGACGCAGTGGGCAAAGAGTTCGCAGGCAGCAAGTTCACCATCCAGATTTCCACCTCTGACTGCGTGGGCTGCACCCTCTGCTCCACGGTCTGTCCAGCCCGGAAGAAGGATGCCGAGGGCAACAAGACCGAGGAATCCGCTCTGAAGATGGTGCCCAACACCGAGGCCATCCGCCTTGCTTCGAGCAAGAACTGGAAGGTTTTCATGGCCCTGCCAGAGGTGGACAGCAGCCTGCTCAACCCGGCCACGGTCAAGGGCAGCCAGCTCAAGCGGCCCCTGTTCGAGTTCTCCGGCGCCTGCGGCGGCTGCGGCGAGACCCCGTACATCAAATTAGTCACCCAGCTTTTCGGCGACCGGATGCTGATCGCCAATGCCACCGGCTGCTCTTCGATCTACGGCGGCAACCTGCCGACCACGCCCTACTGCAAGCGCAACGACGGACGCGGGCCTTCCTGGTCGAACTCGCTCTTCGAGGACAACGCCGAGTACGGTTTCGGCATGAGGCAGAGCGTCAACAAGCTGGCCATGCAGGCTGCCGAGCTGCTTCAGCTCGCCGCCACTGAGGGCATCGTGAATCAGGAATTCGCTGATTCCCTGCTGAAAGCCACGCAGACGACGCAGGACGAGATTGAGGCCCAGCGCGGCAGGGTCGAGGAGCTGAAGAAGGCTCTGGCAAACAGCACGAGCGTGGTTGCCACCCGCCTTCTGCCAGTTGCGGATTATTTAGTCAAGAAATCAGTCTGGTGCTTCGGCGGCGACGGCTGGGCGTATGACATCGGCTACGGCGGTTTGGATCACGTCTTGGCTTCCGGCGAGAACATCAACGTGCTGGTTTTAGACACGGAAGTTTACTCGAACACCGGTGGCCAGATGTCCAAGTCCACGCCCCGTGCGGCGGTTGCCCAGTTTGCTGCTGGCGGCAAGAAAATGGCCAAGAAAGACATGGGCATGATCTTCTCCACCTACGGCAACATCTACGTAGCCCGCATCGCCCTTGGCGCAGACCCGCAGCAGGCGGTGAAAGCGATCAACGAGGCCGAGGCCTACAACGGCCCGTCCATCATCATCGCCTACGCGCATTGCATCAACCACGGCTTTGATCTTAAATCCGGCTTGGAGCAGCAGAAAAAGGCGGTGGCCTGCGGGCATTGGCCGCTCTACCGCTACAATCCGATGCTGGAAGAGCAGGGCAAGAATCCGCTGATCATTGACTCGAAAGAGCCGACCATTAAATTCGCGGAGTATGCTTTGAACGAGAACCGCTACCGTCAGCTCAAGATGGCGAACCCCGCGCAGTGCGACGCGCTGATGGAAGCCTCGCAGAAGGATGTGGAGAGAAGCTGGAAGTTCCTCCAGAGCAGGTTCAAGTCGCTTGAGCAGGCGTAAGCTGGCTTAAAGCAGGTCTGAAGCAGACGGCCCTTCCCGGTGAAACGGGAGGGGCTTTTTGTTTTCGGGCATGAGGAAATCAAATTTTTCTATTTCCTCATAAAGCTCATAAAACAAGAATGCTACTCACTAAGCAAGAAGTTCGGCTTGGCCAAAGAGGAGTTTTGCCGAGTAACAAAGGAGTTGTACTCGGCCACAAAGGAGTCTGGCCGATTACCAAAGAAGTTCTGCCGAGTAGGAAAGGAGTTTTGATTAGCCGCAGAGGAGTTTTAGTCGGCAAAACTCCTTTGTGGCCGACTAGGAAAGCAGTTTGGCCAAGCAGAACTCCTTTCCTGCCGACTACAACTCCTTTGCAACCGAGTACAACTGGTGCGTTTGGTACTAGGCAGCCATTAGCCTCTCCCGTGCTTCCTGATAACGGGCCGCTGTTTTCTCAACAATTTCCTGTGGCAGCGGTGGCGGCGGGGGCTGCTTGTTCCAATCTAAGGAGGACAGGTAGTCGCGCAGGAACTGCTTGTCAAAGCTCGGCTGGCCCTTGCCTGGCGCGTACTCATCTACCGGCCAGAAGCGGGACGAATCTGGGGTCAGCACCTCATCAATCAGCAGCAGTTCGCCATCCACCATGCCCAGCTCAAACTTAGTGTCAGCAATGATGATGCCCTTGTGCAAAGCGTATTCCGCTGCCTTTGCGTAGAGGCGCAGACTGATGTCGGCCATCTTGGTGGCGGTTTCTTTGCCGACGATCTCCTCCATCTTGGCGACGGAGATGTTTTCATCATGCAAACCCTGCTCGGCCTTGGTTGACGGGGTGAAGAGCGGCTGGGGAAACTTGTCTGACTCCCGCAGGCCAGCGGGCAAGGCAAAGCCGCAAACCGTGGTATTCTTCTTGTAAGCTGACCAGAACGATCCGGAAAGATAGCCTCGGACAATGCACTCGATGGGCACTACTTTGGTGCGGCGTACCAGCATGGAGCGGCCTTCGAGCTGCTCGCGATATTGGTGACAGATGGCCGGGTATTGGTCAACATCCGCAGAAAGCAGGTGATTGGGCACGATATCAGCCAGTAGCTCGAACCAGAACAGGGAAATTTGCGTCAGCATCTGGCCTTTGCCCGGCACTGGGTCCTCCATGACCACATCATAGGCGGAAATCCGGTCAGTGGCGATCATTAGCAGCTTGTCGGCATGGCCGGGAATTTCGTACATGTCGCGCACCTTGCCCCGGTGCAGCAGGTTGAGTTCCGGCAGATTGGTCCGGGTGACAATGGCATTGCTCATGACTGAAAAAAGGGAGAAGAATTGACGGAAGGGCAGAAGGGAAACCCTCTGCCCGAACAGCACAGGGAATTACAGATGCAGCTCTTTCTTGACAGCAGCAATTACGGCATCGCTGCTCACGGCTTCAACAGAAAGGAGCATCCCTTCTTTCTTGTAGAAACCGATCAGCGGCGCAGTCTTCTCGTTGTAGGTGGCGAGACGGTGGCTGATGGCCTCCTCAGTTTCGTCCTCACGCTGCACAACCTTGGAGCCGCATTTGTCGCAAAGGCCTGCTTGCTTGGGCGGGTTGGACTTAACGTTGTAAATAGCCTGGCAAGCTGAGTTCTCACAGGTGCGACGGGTGCAAAGACGGTCGAGAATGATGTCTTTGGGCACGTCAATGCTCACCACACAGTCTAAAGTGATGCCTAATTTGACCAGCAGCTTCTTCAGATCCTCAGCTTGCGGGATGGTACGGGGGAAACCGTCGAGCAAGAAGCCTTTGGCGCAGTCTGGCTCTTGCAGGCGTTTCTCCATGATGCCCATGATCAGGGAATCAGGCACCAAATCGCCGCGCTTCATGTAGCCTTCTGCCTCTCTGCCCAGTTCAGTTCCAGCCTGAACTGCGCCGCGCAGGATGTCGCCGGTGGAAATTTGGACAGAGCCGTCAATAGCTGTCAGCAACTTGGCTACAGTGCCTTTGCCTGCGCCAGGTGCGCCGAGAAGGATCAGTTTCATGGTGTTCTCCTTGGTATATGAAAGAAGTAAAATGCCTGAGAAAGGGTAGAGCAGCTTGCGGGCGAAGCAGCCAACGACCGCTCTGCCGGACAGGAAAAACAGACAGCATACACTATCTTGCAGCAGGATGGTAGGGGAAAGTGGTAGGAGGGGGATTGCGGGTGGATTATCCGGGGCTGAGGAAGGAGCAAGCGCGGTTCTGTAACAGTGCCTTTCGACTTCGCTCAACACCGTAGGGCGGGCAAGCGGCTTTTTGCTTGCCCGCCAATTATGGCGGCTTGCGTGGGCAAACGATAAAGCCGTTTGCCCACCCTACTCACTACTTAAATTTCCTTCCGTCAACCAGGACATATGGATCTGACTGGTTATTCGGCACCACAATAGACACCTTTTTACCAGACTCCGTCTCGACAGATATAGAGATGCCTGTCACAGGAACTCCCGTGTCATCCCCATAAACATGTTCAAGAAAGTCTTTTCCAGTTGACCAGCCCTCATTTAAGAATGAGGCATCTCCATTAACAAATGAAATTCTGAATTCAAAATTCTTCATAATAAACATCAAAGATGATAAGATTAAAAAGCAAACCAAACATGCTTATTTATACCCTTCGAGGCATCACAGAGCGTTTTCCAGACCGCGCAACGATGCGGGTTCAGGAGGCGTATCGAAGGTTCGATTCCTCCCAAATACACCCGCCTCACCAGACAATCTACACCATCACATCCAGCACATCCACCAGCCTGCCGTTATAGTAATTGCGGATCATCTCCCAGAGAGCGGCGTAATTATTCACGGTAATCTCTATGCTGCTCACAGCTGAACCGGCAAAGCCTGGCAGAATGTATTCTCCGTTCTGCGTCACGGGAATTTCCGCGCCGCTGGTGCCGTCCTCCTTCATGTCAATCAGCGAGAAGAGCAGCCGCTCTTTGACCAAGTCTTGAATCACCTGAATGCGCAGGCGTTCGTTGGCTGAGGTCGCTCCGCCGTTGATGCTGACATGCGACGTGGCGTGATCATCCGTCAGAATGCCGGTCTCAGGCGGATTGGGAGCACCCAGGCCGGGAACTGTGAGCGGGGTGCGCAGCCTGCGCTCATAGATGCCGGTACGTGGGGTGCCGTGCTCCGTGTACTGCGTCGTGAGGCTCAGGACATACTCGTTGTTCCACGGATGGGCCTGAGCCGGGATGTCAGGCGCAAGCAGGATCTCGGAGTTAGAGATGTTGCCGAAAGTGCTCTGTTTTTTCTCGCCGCTCTCCGTGCCCTGGATCACGCAGCCGCAGTCTGGGTCGTCCTCGTCAAAGTAAAGATTGCTGCCGGTCAGACGCAGCAGACCGACCGGGTTGAGCACGTCAACCAGCTTGAGCTTGGTGTCTTCAGCCGAGTTGATGTTCGGGAGCTTCTTGTTGACAGGCAGGCGTTCCAGTCGGGCTTCTGTGCGCAGCCTGCGCGTGCAATCACGGGTGCCGCTGATGCTCACCTGAAGCATGTCCTCATCATCAGGCAGGGGCGCATCAGGGCTGTTCAAACGCCCTTGGGCGGAAACGCGGAAGATGAAGGCGTTGGGCAGAGTGACCTGATCGCCGTTGATCATCCTGTCCTGTATCCACTCCATCATCAGCGGGGCGAGCGAGCGCACCAGATCAGCGTTGTAATTGGGATGCGCGGCGGAGATGTCAGCGGCCATTTCCTCATAGCCAGCAATATTGCGGGGAATAATCTGGATGCGGTAGGAAACAGGTTTGGTGAGCGCATTGACTGCTGGTCGCCATTGAAGAGTGGCCATGATTATTCTCCTGTAAAAAAGGCGGGATAAGTGAGGTGGGACGCTGCTGATTCCGGCAAAATACAGCGGTGCGATACGCCTGTCAAGGAAAATATGACGCAGCCGTGCTGAAGAATGCAATAAGACGGATTGCGGGCGCAAGTATGGCGATACATCTCCCGTGCGATGGTACATTGCACGAGAGTGCAACGATGGATACTTCTCTCGATCAATGATGGATTGCACGGGAGTGCAACGGTGCGTACTTCTCTCGTGCGACGGCTGATTGCACGGGAGTGCTTTCAGAGGAATCATGCGGTACATCCTATTTTTCCGAAACCAGTCAGGCAAATCGCCTGTTGATAATCTTGCTGCTGTCTTTCTTGCTCACTTGCCTCAGCAGCCCGGACTTCATCTGCTGAATTGCGCCGCCAGTTCGAGCTTATTGACTAAACAGGAGAGCGACCTGTTGCTGCCACGTAATGAGATATCATTTAAGATCTTAATTATCTTTTTCGCCCGTTTTCTTTCGGCTTCTGCCCTTGAACTCTCTATGGCCATCGCTTCGTATTCATATAACTCATCTGACTTATTATTCCAATGCGATTTAGCAGCAATCAAGTAGGCCTCTGTCACCGCCCCAAAATGCGACTCGAGCATTTTTGCTCCCCCTTTTCTGGTCTTCAGGTATTCAACCACTTCTTTGGCTGTCCCGCTTTCCAAGGCATACCGGCGATAAACCGCAGGAGAGGCCACCCGGAGCACTGTTAAGATAGTCAACAGGTGGGGAAAGATCAGGGCATTGGGAAAGAAGTAGTGCTTTTCCGGTGTGGTCATGATTGCCACCCGGATGATCGTGAAGCACTGCTCTCTGGCACGCAAACTCAAGGAAAAAATCTCTGACAAAGCAGTAAAGGACTGCACCAAATTATCTTTCTCGGAATGCAATTGGCTGTGCGTCCGGTTTGCAAACAATTTATTGAATTCAAACCGGCTGAAAAGGCTGTTGGTGAAGGCTTCTGTCTCCGGCATGGGCAGCATATACTCAAGATCAATAAACCGCCGCAAGTATTCATCGCAGTTAATGCCCTGACCATACACCGCGCCAAGACTGGTATGCAATTGCTGCTTGTCCAACGAAATAATAAAAAGGACATTTTTGATGTCAAACAGATGTTTGATGCGCTCAAGCAGCTCCACAGCGTAAACAGGTCGGCAGCGGTCTATCTCATCCACAAAGATGATGATCTGCGATTTCTTGCCACCCTCATTGAGTTTTTCAATTACCTTACCCAGCGAGGCATGAAATTGCTCAATCAGGCATCGCTCTTGCAAATATTCATCTACTGCATCGGATAGGGAATCAGAAAGACAGGCGGCGATTTCGACCTTGACTGCTGCGGAAAGGCCTTGCTTGGCCAGCACCGTGGCGATCTTCTTTGCCTTCTGAAAATGCACGTCTTTCTTGATTTCATTGGGCAGGAGGGTCGAAATCTCGCCAAGAAAGGCCACCAGAGGATCTGTGGAAAAGTCGGTTTTCCACGCATCAAAGTACAGACAGGAATAGCCCTTGCTCTGCAAAACTGCTTTCAGCAACTGCACGAAAGTTGTTTTGCCAGAACCCCAAGGTGAATCGATGGCCAGCACAAAAGGGCCTTGCAGCTCCTCAATCAGCTGCGCCACAGCCTCCACAGAAGGCTTCCGGTCAAGGGCATCGAATTTGAAAGGGTCATCAGCAGGAATTTCAAGCGAGGAGAGTTTGTATTTCATGCTCTTTTCTTGGTGAAAAAATTTGTAAAGGCGATTCATGAATTGCCCTTACCTACGTTACACCAAAACGCAGCGAATTTCTGAAAATCATTGCAGGGACACCTCGTGTGCTTGCCAGTGCCCTGGAAAAACAGCGGACAAACCAAAGGCATCTGCTCCTGTCTCGCTGTCTTGCTCCCAGTCACAGGGGAAAATCAGTTGACACAGAAACGGTGGAGGTTATATTCAAAGAAGGTTCCAATGTCAAAAAATATCTCTTTTTCCCTCAGCGGCCACTAACCGAGGATCGATGTTGAGAAACATTTCTGTGGCAGCCTTTGCGCTGCTGATCGTATTGTTGAGTTGCTTGCCTGCACTCTCGGCAACCCAGTTGGAAGACATCCGCTTTGAGACCATTTCCGCAAACGAGGAGCGGGTGATCTTTCGTTTGACTGGGCCGGTGATCCCAAACTCCTTCCCGATGAAAGATGGCAGCCCGAGAATGGTCTTTGACTTCAACAACACCAGTGTTGGCAAGCGGATCAGAAACACGCTTGAGACGAGAGGGACGCTGATTCAGCGCATCCGGGTTGGTATCCACGACAGCAAGACGCGAGTAGTCTTGGATTTGGCTCCGGGGAGACAGACAAGGAGTTTTAAGGAATCAGGAGCGAATGGCAACCTTCTCACCGTGGTTGTCCACGATGCCCGCGTGCAACCAGAGCCGAGAAAGACCGTGGCAAACACCGGCACCATCTGGACTCCGTCAGCGGAAAAGAAACCGGAAGTGAAGCCAGCTGTCCGGCTGCCTGAAGAGAAGCAGGCGCAGACCGCCGCAGTCCAGTCCACGCCGCCAGTTAAGGAACAGCAAGAGCCGGTTAAGCCGAGAGCAGCGGCCCCATCTGCCACAGACACGGTGCTCTCCTCTGTGTTGTTTGAAAAGAACTCTAACCGGGGCGAGATGGTCATGTTCCGGTTGAACAAGTTCCATCCGCCTGTGGTTTT
Source organism: Candidatus Electronema sp. PJ (assembly GCF_048287395.1). Classification (NCBI taxonomy): domain Bacteria; kingdom Pseudomonadati; phylum Thermodesulfobacteriota; class Desulfobulbia; order Desulfobulbales; family Desulfobulbaceae; genus Candidatus Electronema; species Candidatus Electronema sp. PJ. The sequence goes on from NZ_JBLWEO010000015.1 coordinate 17,000, forward strand.
CGGCTTGGAAGAGAAGAAACCAAGGGTAGTGTGCGATTTTCAGGACACTATGGCTGGCGAGCGACTGCCAGAGAGCCTGAACGCAGACGGCAAATATGTCCGGGGCATCCGTATCGAGCGCGATGAGGTCGGTCGCAAGATCCGGGTGGTGCTGGATTTGGCTCCAAGCAACAGCTACGATCTCCAGCAGGTCTTTTTTAAGAACGACAATCTCTTTGTCCTGATCATCAACACGCTCGGCAATCCAGCCAAGAAGCTGAATTGACCTCAGATCGTGATAGAGGCACTAGTTATTCAGCTCTGAATCGTAAAACTTAGACAGAAAACATGCGGAGAAGATGTACGCTATCAGGACTTATAGAGACATCAGTGAGGTGTAATTTGGAGGCTCTCACCTGATCCAGAGGGAGTTGCAAACGTATTGTTGCTCGCTTCGGAACTGTATGCACATCCCAGAGCCTCCAGTCCCCGTGATCGGCTGGCCCAGCAGAACCAAGAGTAAGATGAGGAAAGAAGTCAGGAGCGATAAACGAAGTGTTTATACCAACAGTGCCTGCTACCTTTATGGCTATTTCCCGGAAAGCATAAAGGTCATCATATCGAGATACGGCGAGCCAAAAAACTCGGGGATGTTCTTTCAATTCATCCAGCCCCTCGTTGCTAACTAATTTAAATCCGTCAGAGACGCTGTATGCACCGCCTAAACCATCAATGCGGATTTGCGACATTTCTGACGAGGGAAGAAGGTCTAATAGAACTTTGGCCAAGTCAACTAATTTATGAGCGGTGTTCTCTCCAAAGAAGGCAAGGGTGAGATGTATTTCAGAGCGAGGGATTAAAGCATATCGCTGACAAACCTCCTGCTGGACGGAAAGAAGGTTATCTGAAATCGGGACTGCCAAGCTAAGATACGCTGTTTTGTAGATGTATTCTGTCATGTTATCCTCTCCTGTACCCATTGGTACTTGATTGTCCATCCGAGTTTGAATAGCCTAACTGCCAGCTCGTATCCTGTTGTTGGTCACTACTCATTCTTTTGCTTGACTGTGAAATGCGGCGGCAGCGTGATGTGAAACTGTTTTTGGTCAATCGGCTCGAAGCCAAAGATTTCACTGAACTCAAGAGAGTATTCGGCTTCCAATGCCTTGCCTGCTAATTCAATCCTGCCGGGCCAGGCACAACCTTTTGGTGTTTTGCCATACTTGCTGTAGCGGGCTTCAAACAGAATTTCATCGGTCTGTTTGTCAGCAACCAAGTGGCGACTGAGGCGATTCTGCTCATCCAAGGCGAGGATATGCACGGTCTTGCCGTCAGCCGAGCCGCCATGCCACCAGACCCGTCCCTGCGCGTCTGTTCGGGCCGCCGCAGCCTGCATCCGCTCTGGGCGAACCTGGCCGCTCAACCAGGAAAAGAGATCCTCCATCGGAATAAAGGCTGGTAAAAAGCGGCGAATGTATTTCAGCTCGGTGCTGCCGGTGTAGCCTACCGCCTTTAGGTTGTCGGCCAAGGTGAAGGTCTTGCCATCCGATCCGAGCAGCAACACCGGCCTGCCCAACGAATCATTGAGCGAGAGCCGCAGCAAGGCTGGTGCAGCCGCCTGCATTGCGGCTGAGTAGGTCTCCTGCTGGGCGTAAGCCCGCCAGGTCAGTTTCACGTCGCTGTCCACTGCCTCGACACAGGACTGCCCCATAAAATGGGTTAGCCGCTCTTCGGCCTTTTGCAGCTCTTGACCACCGAGCTGCGTGGTCTGTTGCAGCTTGGCTGAACAGCCGCCCAGCAGCAACGCAACCAGGCCCAGCCAGACCAGATGATAATTTGCCTTCATTTATTTTTTCTCCTTTTCCAAACGATCAATTTTTTCTTCCAGACGCTTGCAGTCAACCTTGAGCCGCTCCTGCCGCTTCGTGTTTCCTTCGCCCTCTTTTTGTTTGGTGAGCAGCTCTAAGGCCTTCTGCCACGCCTGCACCGCCTCCTGCTTGTGTCCGGCAGCCAAATGCGTCTCAGCCAGATGGTCAAACACCGCTGGATCATCTGGCGAAAGCCGGGCTGCTACTTCCAGCATCTTCAGGGCTTCCTCAAACTTGCCAAGCCGGTAATATACCCAGCCCAGACTGTCGTGAATGCTGCCATCTTCCGGCTTCAACTCCTTGGCCCGGCTGAGATAAAGAAAGGCTTTGTTCAGGTTCACCTTGCGTTCTGCCCAACTATAGCCGATATAGTTGAGCGCACCGGCGTGATCAGGGTTTTTCTTCAGCAGCTTCTGCATCACCGAGAGTGCCTGTTTCTTCTTCCCGACCTGTTCTAAGGCAAGGCCGTATTCATACAGCAGCAACTCGTTGCCAGGGTGCATTTTCAGGGCGCAGGCAAAGGTCTTCAGGCAGGCATCCTCTTGGCCTGCCTCCTGATACAAGCCTGCCAGCAAGCCCCAGACATCAGGGCCAAGCTGATCCTGCTCAAGCGCGCCTTTCAGCAGTTTGATAGCCTCGTCCTGCCGCTTTAACTCCCGCAGCGTCCGCACCTGAATGATCAGCGCATCCTCATACTCCTCCTCTTCTGGGGTGATCTTGCCTAGGGCTGCCAGGGCTTCCTCGTATTTCTTCTCCTGAAAATACAGTGCGCCGAGCAAATGGCGGGCTTCTGGGATGTCTTCTTTGGTCAGTAACTCTTTGAGTAGGGCAATGGCCTTGGCGTAGTCTTCCCAGCGGATGTAGAGCTTGGCAATGGTCAAATCAGCCCGCTCTGGGCTGTCCGCTCGCTCTTTGAGCAGCTTGAGTTCCGCAGCGGCTTTCTTTTCTTTATTTTGCAGCAGATAGACATGAATTAGGCCGATCCTGGCCTCCTCGTTCTGCTCATTCTGGGCCAGTAGCTCCTGATAGGTCTTGATGGCCTGCCGGTATTTCTTCTGCCGGACCAGCACATCAGCCATTTCCAGCTGCACCCCTTCCACGGCACTGAGGTTCAAGGCCTGTCGATAATGCTCCAAGGCCTTGGTAAATTTCTCTTCTGCGGCGAGCAGGCGGGCCAGCAGGAGATGGGCAGAGGCAGAGCTGTTATCGACCTGCAACACCTTTTCCAACGCCTCTTTGGCAAGGTCTTTTTTGTTCGCAGCAAGATGTAATTCGCTGAGAAGCAGGAGTGGCGCAGTGTTTTGCGGATTGAGATCATGCGCTGTACGGCATTGGGCCGCCGCCTCATCCAGTTTGCCTTCGCGGATGAAGATTTTTGCCAAGAGCATCCGGGAGTCCACGTCTTCTGGCTGCTTGTCCAGCTGTTCCTGGAGCTTTGCAGCTGCCTCGCTATTGCGATTCATGCGCAGGAGCAGCAGCGGCAGCTTGCTGGTGACAAACTCAGCCTGCGGGTCGCAGATCAGGGCTTTCTCATAGGCTTCCAGTGCTGCCTCGTATTTGGTCTCAAACTCGGCATGACGGCCCCAGAGAAAATAAAAATAGCTGCAACTGTGGTCGGTTTCATCCTCTGGCTTGGCCACTACTGTTTGTGCCAGGGCTGGCTGCGTTTTGGGTACGGAACTGACAATTGCTGGTCCGGTTTTAACGCTAGCAGGCTTGGTCTGCTCGGCAGGCAGCGGCGTAGGAGCCTTCTTTTTTTCAGCGCAACCGCTGATCAGCCAGCACAGCAAGCAAGCCAGTAGCAAAGAACGGAGCAGGCGGAAGGAGGAGAAAAGCATGGCGCAGTTCGAGTTGTTGAAGAGAGGTCATGGTCTTTCTTGCAGGATATAACATGGATGTGGCTGTTTAACAAGAAAAGATGGTAGGAAAGACCTGAAGAAAGAGAGTTAGCGCGATTCGCCTCGTGCCCTTTAACAACCTTTTACTGCTGACCAAGCCAAGGTTGTTGCTAACTTGCACACGTTTCTGGCTCGGTAGCAAAGGAGTGCGGCCAAGCAGAACAAGGTTGTTGCCGAGCCACCAAGAGTTCTGGCTAAACAACAACCTTCTTCTGCCGAGCAACACAAGGTTATTGCCGAGCAGAAGAGAGTTGTTGCTCAACAATAACCTTCTCTGGCCAAACAACAACATTGTGTTGCCGAGCCAAACTCCTTTGCGGCTCGGCAGAAAAGGAGTTTGGCTTAACCAGAACCTTCTTCTGCCAAGCAACAACCTTCTCTTGCTTGGCAGAAACATTTTGTTGCTCGGCAAGAACCTTGTGTGAGCGAGCTAAACTCGTTGGCAAGTCGGCAGGATTGTTTTGTTGTTATAGGCGCACTCTTGTCTATCACCGACCAGAAGCTGCCGGAGCGTTTTCGCTCTTGTCTGCTGAGATTCCTCTTGACAAAGTTTTGCCGCCGTTCTACGCTGAGTCAATATGCTGTTTCGGCAATGCGGCAGCACAGTTAACCGCAAAGGTGCACATCGTGATGCGGTTAAATTGCTAGGAATCAAAGGGGGCTACAGGAGGCTGCGTGAAAGTCACCATTGACTTGAACAAGCTGCTTGCCGAAGGTAAGATCAGCCAGGAAGAGTACCACCGCTTTTGCCCTTGGCTTTACTTTGAGCTGGCGGATGTTGAGAACACCAGACTTCTTTCATGAGTAACTGCAACATCGGCGCAGCCCTCCAGAACGTTGCCGCAGAACGAGGCGATGCCTTGGCACTGGTTACGGGCCAAGGCGGCAGATATCAGCAATGGAGCTTCCGCGAGCTGCTGGCTGCCAGTAAGGGACACGCGCAGGCCTTGCAAGCACAAGGTGTGCAGCGGGGTGACAGGGTTATGCTGATGGTGCGACCTTCCTTGGCCTTTATCAGCCTGAGCTTTGCCCTGTTCCAGCTTGGTGCCGTAGTGATCTTGATCGATCCAGGCATGGGTTACAAGAACCTGCTTCGTTGTATCGGTACAGTCAAGCCCGATATACTGCTTGCCATTCCCCAGGTGCAGCTTTTCGCTCGCCTGTTTAACAAGCCTTTTGCCACAGTGCGCCATCGCATCTGCGTTGGCCCTTCCTTTGGCGGCCTGCTCGGCCTCAGTCTCGCTTCGGTCAGCCCCGACGCAGAGTTCACCGCTGTAACTACAGCTGAGGACGAGCTGGCCGCTTTTATCTTTACCACTGGCTCGACTGGCCCTCCCAAAGGGGTGCAGTATACGCATGGCATCTTCTTTCATCAGCTCAAGCTGATCCGTGACTACTACGGTATCGGCCCTGGTGATGTGGATCAGCCGGGCTTCCCCCTGTTTGGCCTCTTTACTATTGCCTTAGGTGCTGCTGCTGTGATTCCAGACATGGATCCCACCCGGCCTGCCCAGGTTAATCCAGCCAAATTCATCCGCTCTATCCAAGACTGGCAAGTAACCTATTCCTTTGGTTCGCCAGCTATTTGGAATGTAGTGAGCCGTTACTGCCTTGAGCACGGCATTACCTTACCCGTGCGCAAGATCTTAATGGCTGGTGCGCCAGTGCCAGGCAGTTTGATTGAACGGGTGCAGCAGATCATGCCGCCTGGCGGCACTATCTACACCCCCTATGGCGCAACAGAGAGTCTGCCTTCAGCGTCCATCACTGGCCAGGAGATCCTCAGCGAGACCTGGGCGCAAACCCGTAAAGGGAAAGGCACCTGCGTGGGCGATCCCTTGCCTGGCATGAAGATCCAGATTATCAAACCGGTTGCTGGCCCATTAAAGGCGTGGTCTGAAGTAGAAATACTGCCCAGCAACAGCATTGGGGAGATTGTCGTGCAAGGCCCGGTGGTGACACGGGCCTATGAGGGCAATGAGGCTGAGACCAAGCTGGCAAAAATCCCGGATGAAGACGGCTTCTGGCATCGGATGGGGGATGTAGGCTATCAAGATAAACAGGGCAGGCTCTGGTTCTGTGGTCGGAAAGCGCATCGTGTCCTCACAGCCCATGGGCCGATGCACACAATCTGCTGCGAGGCGATCTTTAATGAGCATCCGGCGGTGTTCCGTTCGGCTTTAGTCGGTATTGGCAAAGCTGGGAGCCAGCAACCTGTGCTGCTTGTCGAGCTGAAGGAGAAGAGCGCAAATGAGCAGCAACTCTTTGCTGAGTTGAGACAGCTAGCCTTAGCCAATCCGCTCACTGCCACGATTGATACCTTTCTCATTCATCCTGCTTTCCCAGTGGATATTCGGCACAATGCCAAAATCTTCCGAGAGAAGCTGGCGGTCTGGGCAGAAGAGAGGCTGAAGCGTGCTAGCGTTTAACAATACTGATCGCATCTTCTGGGCACATATTCAGGCAGGTTCCGCATTCTTTGCAGTGTTCTGTATAGATATGAAAGGGCCTGCCGTCAACCAGCTCCAGCACCCCAGCCGGACAGACTTCGATGCACTCCAGGCAATTGTTGCATTTCTTCCTGTCGATTTTTATTTCCAGCATATTGTCACTCTCCTGAGTTTACATGCAAACGCATAGGTTCTGTAGCAGGTCAGCCCCCGCAGTAAGTACTGATAGTTGCCTAGTATTATACACCATGTCGTGTAAACGACAATGGCGCAAGATTGATTGAGCCTCTATGCTGGACATTACCCTGGCAAACAGCGATAGTAGCGGCTATGGAGTTCAGTGTACATGCAGCCATGTTCTCGTGAGATGATGCCTGCATACTCAAACAAAACATGCCTGCATACTTTTATAAAGTATGCGTACATGGTTTCATAAAGTATGGAGGCATACTTTTTTCAGGTATGCCTCGATGTTTCTATAAAGTATGCCTGCATGGTTTCTAAAAGCTGCGGGTGTAGGTTGTTCAAGGGAAAACTCGCCGGAAAAATCCGTCTATGTCCATAGATGCGGAACGACTATGGACATGGATGAACCTGCTACATAGAACGCGGTGCCGTCTGGCCGGCAGTAAGAAAATATCAAACAAATCACTCTTCATTAATAGAGGTGCATTATGTCAGAAGACAGCTATACTGAAGTCACGCATAAATCATGGTTCAGCCGGATTGGCGGAGCCTTCAAAGGGATCATCTTTGGCTTTGTCCTGTTCATTGCCGCCTTTCCGCTCCTGTTCTGGAACGAAGGCCGCGCAGTGAAGACCTACAAAACCTTGAAGGAAGGCAGCGGTGCAGTGGTTTCCGTGTCTGCGGACAAGGTTGATCCGGTCAACGAAGGCAAGCTCATCCATCTGAGTGGCAAGGCTGTGACCGAGGCCTTGCTTACCGACCCGATCTTCGGCGTATCCTCAGCCAATGCTCTCAAGTTGCAGCGGCAAGTGGAGATGTATCAGTGGCATGAAAGCTCAAAGAGCGAGACCAAGAAGAAACTTGGCGGCGGCGAAGAAACAGTAACGACCTATTCATACAGCACGAACTGGTCTAATCATGCTATCAGTTCCTCCAGCTTCAAGAAGTCAGCTGGGCATGAGAATCCTGACTCCATGCCCTATGAATCCGAAGAGCTAGTTGCCGATAAAGTCACGCTCGGAGCCTTCACGCTCTCGCCCTCATTGGTCAGTAGGATCAGCGGCTCGCAGGCTTTGCCGGTTAACAGCGATATCCCTCTGCCCAAAGAACTAGAAGGCAAGGCAAAGCGGCACGCAGGTGGCTTCTATATTGGGGCTAATCCCGTCTCACCGCAAGTGGGAGACGTGCGGATCACGTTTAAGACGGTACCAGCGCAGGATATCAGTGTAGTTGCCCAGCAGACAGGCGGCAGTTTTGTGCCCTATCAGGCCTCAACCGGCGAAAACATCGAACTCCTTCAGGCAGGCATTGTTACCGCTGATGCCATGTTCAAAAAGGCGCAGAGCGACAACGCCCTTTTCACGTGGATACTCCGCGCAGTGGGCTTTGTCCTCATGTTTGCTGGCCTAGGTATGATCTTCAAGGTACTCTCTGTGCTGGCTGATGTCTTGCCTTTCTTGGGCAACGTGGTTGGCGCAGGTACAGGTATTATTGCTTTCCTGATTGCCGCAGTGCTCTCGCTTATCACCATTGCAGTGGCCTGGGTTGTCTATCGGCCCTTACTAGGTATTGCCCTGCTGGCTGTTGCGGTCGGTCTGATCGTGCTGGTTAAGGGCAAGCTCGGCGCAGCGAAACAGCAACAGGCAGCAGCCATGCCTCCTTCTCCCCCACCACTACCCGCCTAAATCATGCGCAAGGTACTCGTTACAGGTGGCGGCGGATTCATTGGCCTGGCCTTGGTGCGGGAGCTATGTCGCCAGGGTCGGGAAGTCCGCGTTCTCGGTAGAAATCACTATCCTGCGGCTGTAGCTGTAGGCGCAATCTGTGTACAGGGTGATATCCGCGATGCGGACGCGGTCAGCAAAGCAGTAGCTGGCTGTACAACGGTCTTTCATGTGGCAGCCAAGGCTGGTATCTGGGGGCCATTGGCGGAGTATCATTCTATCAACGTGCTGGGTACCCGCAATGTCCTTGCTGCCTGCGCTGCCCAGTCTGTGCCGCACTTAGTCTATACCTCAACGCCCTCAGTGGTCTTTGACGGCCATGATCTGGAAGGGGTAGATGAAACCGCGCCCTATGCTACTAAGCCGCTCTGTCATTACGCCGCCACCAAGATCGTTGCGGAACAAGAAGTCCTGCGGGCGAACAGTGAACAGCTGCGTACCGCTGCCATTCGCCCGCACTTGGTCTGGGGGCCAGGCGATACCAACCTCCTCCCAAGGTTGTTGGCGCGAGGCCAGGAACGCAGCTTGCGGATTGTTGGGAATGGCACGAACCGGGTGGATATTGCCTATATAGATAACGTGGTTTATACCCATCTGCTGGCAGAAGAGAACCTGAGCAGCAGCGGCACAGCAGCGGGTAAAGCCTTCTTCATCGGCCAGCAAGAGCCAGTGCAGCTCTGGCCGTGGATCAATGACCTCTTTACCCGGCTGGACGTACCGCCAGTAAAGAAGAAAATCAGCCTAGGGAACGCCAAGGCCGCAGGTTGGTTCTTGGAGAAGCTCCATACTTTCTTACGCATTCAGCGAGAGCCAAAGATGACCCGCTTTCTGGCGGAACAATTGGCCCTGTCGCACTGGTTCAGCAAGAAGCAGGCCGAAACCCTGCTCGGCTACCAGGAGCGTGTCTCAACTGAGCAGGGTGTAGAGCGGGTGGTCTATTGGCTCCAACGGAAAATCCTGTAAACCTGCTCAGACAGTCCCAAGAGGCAGCGCAAAGCGAAACACTGTCCCTTCCTGGGTGGAGCTGGTAAAGCTCACTGCTCCGCCCAGAAGTTTTTCCCCGAGCAGTTTCATCGAATAGGCGCCGATCCCTCTGCCTTCCCCGCCTTTGGTACTGAAGTGCAGTTGAAAGATCCGCCGCGCTGTGTCGGTAGGAATGACCTGGGCATTCCACACCCGAAAGACTAACTCTCCATTTTCCTGTTCAAGCCAGACCTTCACTCCAGCATTTGGGTCGGCATCCGTGCAACAGGCTTCGAGGGCATTGGTGATCATATTGCAAACTACCCGCAGCAGCAGCGAGAGATCTGTGCGAATGCTTGTTGCTGGGGCTTGTTCGGGAAAATACATCTCTTTCTGGTAGGCTACTGTATAACTCGCGAAAAACGAGCGCAGTTCCTCCAGGATTTCCTGGGCAGATACCTCTTTCAGGGTTAATTCAGGCAGGGCAGCCGTGGATTGCTCGATCAGATAGCGATGCACAGCCACTTCTTTGGCCAAACGCATCGAGGTACGCTGGACCATTTCCGCCAGCTGGGTATGTTCATCCTGAACCATCAACTCGGCTGCGCCAGCAAGCAGGCCGAGCATACTATTCATATCATGAAAAAAGGTTCTTTCTAAGGCTGCCCGCTGTTGCTGGCGGGTAACATCCTGGACAAAGAGCAGCAGAAAGCGTTTTTCCTCCATGTGAATGGGCCGAGATTTCACCAGCAGGGCTGCATCTACCGTTTTACCGTCTTTGAGGGCAGAGAACGCGCAGAGACGTTCCTCAGGTTCGTCCTGTTTCAGGCTAGAAACAATCGCAATGGCTGCGCCACAGGTTGAGCAGTACTTTGAGGTGCCACAACCGCCTGGCTCTTTGTGGGCATGAAGACAGTGCAGGGCTTCACCTGGCCGCAGACCAAGTACATGCGCTGGATGGTCAACGCCGAGCATCTGGAGAAACTCATCATTCAAGGCCACCAGCTGCCGATGTTCATCAAGCACAGCCAGCATCCCGCCCACAGAGGAGAGCAGGCCGCAGATAACGGGATTTCTCCCGGCAAAATCAATTTCAGCGGCGAGCGTTTCCTCGTCGGTTCGTTCTGGAGAGGCAAAATAGGAGTGCATGGCTACGGTGCAGGGCTTGTGAAGAAAAAAAAGCAGTGTCCATTTATTTAGTTGTACCTGTTTTCCGCCGCAAAATGCAAATCATTCCTTTTCGGCCAGTAGCTCGGCAAGATTGCCTTTCAACAAGGGGATTCTGGGTGAAGAGCAGAGAAAGCGTGCCTGCGGGCAAAGGAGTTCTGCTTGGCAACAAAGGAGTTATAGTCGGCAGGAAAGGAGTCTGGCTTACTATAACTCCTTTCCGGCTCGGCCAAACTCCTTTCTTGCTCGGCAGCAAAGGAGTTTGGCTTGGCAACAAAGGAGTTGTAGTCGGCAGGAAAGAAGTTTGGCCGAGCCGGAAAGGAGTTCTGCCGAGTTGCAAAGGAGTGCAAACAGGTTGGGCAGGAGCAGCACCTACTGTTTTTCCCGCAGCTTGGCGCGAATTTCTTTCAATACCTGGCGGAATACGTGCGAACAAGGCTTTGAGCGGAGTATCGAGGGTGGCGCGAAAGCAGGATCGAAATTCAGCGGCAAAGACAGGAGTCCAGCCTTCAGCCGAATTTTGCTTGTCACCGCAGAAAGCCAGGGTTATTCTGATGACTGCCTGTATTTGCCGGGCACAACATGGGTGAAAAGAAAACAGGGCGGAAGTCTGTCGGCACCGTTCAGCTGGTCATCGCCGCCTGATGTTTTTGCAAGGAGAAAAGCTGACTGGAGAGTGCATACCATGAACCACGCCGTTTCGTTTAACGAAGTCTTGGAAGCCGCTGATCATCTGTCTTTGGATGAACAGGAGTCGCTGATTGATTTGATCCGCCGTCGTATCGCGAATCGCCGACGGCAGGAGATTGCTGCCCTTGTTTCATCCGCCCGAGAAGAGTACAAGGCAGGTGGACTGCATCCAGAATCTCCAGATGAGATCATGCAGTCACTCCTGTCATGAAAAGACTGCTGCTGAAGTCGAGCGCATTTGTGCGAAGTGCGAAGCGGACAGTGCGGAGGAATCCGCAACTTGCAGAAGTTCTCCGCGCAGTTCTTGAGCTGCTTGCAGAAGATGCTTTTCATCCTTCCCTAAAAACCCACAAACTCCAAGGCAACCTTGAAGGCTCATGGTCATGCAGTGCTGCCTATGATTTGCGGATCGTCTTCTCCTTTGTGCAGGATTCAGGGGCAGAGGCGATTTTGCTGGAAGCAGTCGGCACCCATGATGAGGTTTATTGAGCAAACAGCAGGTTATCAGCATTGCATATAAAGGAATACAACATGAATACCATGAATCAGCTTATCGAGTTTTACGACACCACCTTGCGAGACGGCACCCAAGCCGAGAACTTCAACCTCTCCGTTGATGATAAGATCAGAATCACCCAGCAGTTAGACAAGCTCGGCATTGACTTTATTGAGGGCGGCTGGCCTGGTTCTAATCCGCTGGCCGTAGAGTATTTCGAGAAGATGAAGGCTGTGGAATTAAAGCACGCCCGGCTGGCTGCTTTTGGGGCGACCCGGCATTTCCAGAATCCGCCTGACAAAGACCCGAACCTGAAAGCCCTGATTGCCGCGCAAACCCCGGCCATCACCATCTTCGGCAAGAGCTGGGATATCCATGTGCATGAGGCTCTGCGGATCGAGCTGGAGGATAATCTGCAAATTATCGAGGACTCGCTGGCCTTTTTACGCCCGCAGGTCAAGCACCTGATCTACGATGCCGAGCATTTCTTTGATGGCTTTAAGAATAACCGGGAATATTGCCTGGCAACCTTAGGTAAGGCGATCAGCGGTGGTGCCGAAACCCTGGCCCTTTGCGATACCAATGGCGGCACACTGCCGCACGAGATTCCAGCGATCATCGAGCGGGTGAAGCAGTTCCTCCAGGAACAGGGGAGTACGGTCAAGATCGGCATTCATCCCCACAACGACTCTGAAACAGGCGTGGCCAATGCCCTGATCGGAGTCTCGCTCGGTGTGCGCCAAGTGCAGGGCACGATCAACGGCTACGGCGAGCGCTGCGGCAATGCTAATTTGACCTCGATCATCCCGGCAGTAGTATTCAAGATGGGCCTAGAAGCCGAGGTGGGCAAGAATATCGATAAACTCTACACGACATCCCGCTTTGTCAATGAGCTGGCCAATCTGCCCCACAATCGCTACCAACCTTATGTGGGCGAGTCTGCTTTTGCCCACAAGGGCGGCATTCATGTCAGCGCAGTGCAGCGTAATCCCCGCACGTATGAGCATATTGAGCCAGAGAAGGTGGGCAATGTTCGCCGTATTCTCATCTCTGACCAGGCGGGCAAATCAAACGTCCTGCATAAGGCGGTTAAGTACGGCCTGAACCTGAAGCCCGACGACCCAGCTATGAGCACGATCATCCGCGAGCTGAAGGAGCTGGAGAACCAGGGCTTTCAGTATGAGGGCGCAGAGGCCAGCTTTGAGCTGCTCATGCGGCGGGCAATGGGTATCGAGCAGCAGTTCTTTACGCTGGAGAGCTTCCGGGTGATGAACAGCAAGCGGATTATGGACACCTCCTCGCTCACTGAAGCCACCATTCGGCTGACCGTGGATGGCCAGGAAGAGCACACTGCCTCCCTCGGTGACGGCCCGGTCAATGCCTTGGATAAGGCCATGCGGAAGGCATTGCTCCGCTTCTATCCGCGCCTTGAAGAGATGGAGCTGATTGACTACAAGGTGCGCGTTCTCTCAGGCGAACACGGCACTGGGGCCAAGGTGCGCGTGCTGGTGGAAAGTAGAGACGCAGAGAGCCAGTGGGGAACTGTGGGCGTGTCCTTCAACATCATTGAGGCGAGCTGGCAAGCCTTGGAAGATGCGGTCAACTATAAGCTGATGAAGGATGGGAGGGGAGGGGGAGAGGCTGATTAATGAATGGCACAGATGAAGGTCATTTACAAGATAACATATCCGAACGGCAAGATATATATCGGTAAAGATCTTACAAACAGTATCAATTACTTTGGTAGTGCAAGCAGCGAGCTTATCTCTCGTGACTTCACGCGAGAAGATCGTCTTGATTTCACAATAAGAAAGGAGATACTGTTCGAGTCGGAAGATATCAAAGAAATCAACCAAAAAGAGGTTGAACTGATTCGAGAATACAGATCGAATGATCCGCAAATAGGTTATAACCGGTGGCCAAGGTTCAAAGGCTGAGTGCTAAAAAGGAGTTAGCCGTGAAGCAAGGGCAAGATCATCGCCTGCTCGTCCTCCTCTTCTTCGCTGCCCTGATTCTCGCCGCAGGCTGGCATACTCCTGCGCTGGATACGCAACCTAGTGCATATTCTTTGGTAGCTGGTCGGCTCATCCGCAACAAGGACAGCAGCGCAGGCCAGGGCATCCAGCTTGCCGCCGAAATGCCCTGCGCCGATATACCACCAGAGCTGGCCGCTTTCTTCAACCTGTCGCTGCCAGTGAACCGGGCTGATCAGGCCGCCCTGATGCGGCTGCCTGGCATTGGCCCTAAACTGGCGGAGAGCATCATCACATACCGGAAAGAGCAGGGCGGCATCGCTGGGCCGGATGACCTCCTCAAGGTCAAAGGCATTGGCCCGAAACGCTCTGCCCGCCTGCTGCCGCTCCTTTGTTTCGACAACGCGCAGTCAAGTTTCAACAACGCGCAGTGAAATCTATCGATTGCCCCGTCATTGTCTTGGTCGGCCCAACCGCAGTAGGCAAGACCGAGCTGTCCTTCCGGCTGGCCGAGCGGTTCGGCTGCGAGATCGTCAGTATGGACTCCATGCAGGTGTATCGCGGCATGGACATCGGCACGGCCAAGCCCAGCCTGCAAGAGCGAGCGCAGCTTCCTCATCATCTCATCGACATTGCCGAGCCGGACGAGCAGTATGACGCGGCCCGCTTTGTCCGCGATGCCTTAGCTGCCTTTGAGGACATTGCCGCCCGTGGTAAGACCGCACTGCTGACCGGCGGCACTGGCCTGTATCTGAAGGCTTTGCTGGAGGGCCTGTTTGCTGCTTTGCCAACCAACCCAGAACTTCGCGAGCAACTCCGCCAACGCCTGGAACAGGAGGGCAGGGCGGCACTGCACGCCGAATTATGTCAGATTGATCCGGTAGCTGGGGCGCGGATTCATCCCAACGACACCCAACGGCTTCTGCGCGGCCTGGAGATCTTTCACACTTCGGGCAGGACGTGGACAGAGCTGATCGAGGAGCAGAAGCGGGCAGGGCAGGGGACGGCAGTGTTCAGCCGGGCATATCTCGCTGGCCTGCATTGCCCTAAGGAGGAGCTGCGCGAGCGGATTGCTCGGCGGTCGCTGACAATGCTTGACGGCGGTCTGATTGAGGAAGTGGAGCAGTTGCGGCAAATGGGTTACGAGCCGGAGCTACCGTCCATGCAGGCCATAGGCTACCGACATGTCAACATATTCCTTGCCGGGGAATGGACGCAGGCGGAGCTAGCCGAACAGCTCATCCTCGACACCCGCCGTTATGCCAAGCGACAGATGACGTGGTTTAATGCCAACACGGGGCTGCGCTGGTTTCATCGCAATGAGTATGCGCTAATGGCAGGCGAGATAGCTCAGAAACTGCTCCTATAAGAGCAGGGTGGTGTGTACCAGCATGGTGACTCCTGGCGTACCAGCATGGTGACTCCCGGCGTACCAGCATGGTGACTCCCGGCGTACCAGCATGGTGACTCCCGGCGTATCAGCATGGTGGTACGCTTTTCTTGCGCAAGAGGTCAAATGTTTTTGAAGGAGACATCCAACTTGATTCTGCCCCTTGACTTGGAAAAGGCCGAAGCCGCTTGCTGTCAACAGTTGGCCGCTGATCTGCAACTACCGACCGTCATTACGGAAATCCTTTTCCGACGCGGCTTCACCTCAGCTGAGACTGCCCAACGGTTCCTCCAGCCGCAACTTGCTGACCTGCCTGCGCCCAGCGCGATGAAGGGGCTGGACACAGCGGCAGAGCTGCTCGCCGAGGCCGTTGTTCAGCGGCGGCAGATCGTCATTCATGGCGACTACGATGTGGACGGCATCACCGCCACCGTGCTGCTCGCTGATTTTCTGCGTAAAACCGGCCTTGAGCCGATCTGCCATCTCCCCAACCGCCTGACCGACGAGTACGGCCTGACCATGAAATCCGTGGCTGTGCTGGCCGCGCAGGTGGTCATGCCCGCGCTGCTGATCACGGTGGACTGCGGCATCTCCACGCCGGAGGAGGTGCGCTACGCCAAGGACTTAGGCTTCACGGTCATCATCACCGACCACCACGAGCCGCCTGCTGATGCGGCGGATTTCCCCTTGGCTGACGCGGTGGTGAATCCCAGGCAGGCGGGCTGCGCCTTTGCTGGTGGCGAGCTGGCAGGCGTTGGGGTGGCCTTTTTCTTGCTCGTGGCCCTGCGGAGAAAGCTGGTTGAAAAAGGCTGGTGGACGCAAGACAAGATGCCTAATCTGCGTGATTCGCTCGATCTTGCCGCCTTGGGCACCATTGCTGACGTGATGCCGCTGACCGGGGTGAACCGAATTCTTGTCCGCGCTGGGCTAGAGGTCATCAGCGGACGCGGCAGGCCGGGCATCGCCGCGCTCTGCGAGCGGGCATTGCTGCGGGAAGACAGTGTTTCTGCGGAGAATGTGGCCTATCAGCTGGGGCCGCGCATCAACGCCGCTGGACGGCTGGGCAATCCGCAGCTGGCCGCTGATCTGCTGCTGACGCAGGACATGGGCGCGGCAGCGGCTCTGGCGGAGGAGCTGGAGGCGGCCAATATCCTCCGCCGCGAGCTGGAAGCCGAGGTGCTGGAAGCGGCACTTCATCAGGCGGAACAGCAGGTTGCGGCAGGGCAGGGGAGTCTTGTCCTGCAAGGCCAGGACTGGCACCCCGGCGTGATCGGCATCATCGCCTCCCGGATGATAGACCGCTTTCATCTGCCTTCCTTGGTCTTCACCGGCGACAGCGGTCAGAAAGGAATGCTCAAGGGGTCAGGCAGATCTGTGCGGGGCCTGAACCTGCATCAGGCGCTGGAGCAGTGCCGGGCGTGGATCGTCCATTTCGGCGGCCACGCAATGGCGGCTGGCCTGACTGTGCGGCATGAGGATTTAGCTCAGTTTCGCGCTGCCTTTGCCGAGGCCATCCGCGCCTTGGGCGGCGGTCTGCCCAAGGCAGGCATCACCATTGACGCGGTGTTAGACGAGCAGACGGATTTCCGCGAGCTGGCCCGCAGTCTGCGGCTGCTGGAGCCGTTCGGCCAAGGCAACCCGGAGCCGGTTTTCCTCCTGCGGAACATCCGCCTGCGCGAGGTCAGCGCGCTGCGCGAACATCTGCGCTTTGCCGTACCGCTCAACGGCGGCTTGGTCAAGGGCATCGGCTTTTTCATGGCCGCTCAGTTTGAGGCGGCGGCAGCAGAAGGGGCGGTGGACTTGGCCTTCCGGCTGAAGGAGAGCAGCTTCCGGGGTGTGAGCCGGGTGGAGGTTCATGCGGTGGCCATGCTTGATTGCAAGAAGTAACGTCCTGACGCTTGAAATCAGCTGCTACAATGGCAGCAAAAATCCTTTAAGCCCCCGAAAAAAGCGCGAGGCGGTTGAGTTTAGCCATCTACCCAGTGCGTTGAAACCAGTTGACTTAGGTTTCAAAAATGGTATTGTGCAACTGGTGCATTGTGTCACGAAAAAGCAGCTTGCTCAATCCCAATTGAATTTCCTCGTTTTCAACGACGTAGTTACGCATCAGTTCATGAAAATAGTCTGCAATAACAAAAAAGCCTTCCATGAGTATCATATCGATAAAACGATGGAGGCGGGAATTGTCCTGAACGGGCCGGAAGTTAAATCGCTACGGGCTGGGCGAGCTAATCTTAAAGATGGCTACGCTGCTGTTAAAAACGGCGAACTCTATCTATATAATATGCACATTTCGCCCTACGCTTTCTGCACCCATTCTGCTGCGGATCCCCTGCGGGTGCGGAAGCTGTTGCTGCACCGCCAGGAAATCCGCAAGCTGATTGGCAAGCTGAATGAAAAAGGAGTTGCACTTATCCCGCTTAAGCTATATTTTATAGACAATGGTAAGGCCAAAGTGGAACTGGGCCTTGCCCGTGGCAAGAAACTTTACGACAAGCGGGAAGCACTGAAAGAACAGCAGTCAACCCGTGAAATGCAGCGAATGCTGCGGCATAAAGAATAATGGGGGTGAAACGGATTCGACGGGGATATACAAGCTCATCGTTGCATGCCGAGCCTTCTGTCAGCTCGTAAAAACGGCGGAACTTAAATATAATCGCAGACGATTATAACTACGCATTAGCAGCTTAGTCTGCTGTGCCGCTTTCCTGATCCGCGCCCGTAAGGTCAGAGCAAAGCGTCGACTCTTCGGGCTGGTTATCGGGAGTATCTGTGGCCCCTTGACGAGATCAAGCAGATCGGCTTTCAGCAATCCTCTGTTCCGGGTGAGAGCTGAAGGCGGGATTTAACCTGGAACTAAGCATGTAGAGGCGAGAGGGGAGTATTTTCGGACCCGGGTTCAACTCCCGGCACCTCCACCAAGTGAATCCTCAATTAAAGCCGCTGCCCTGGATTTTCCCAGAGTAGCGGCTTTCTTCTTTTGCGCAATGGCGACGAGTTAATGCCGCACTCTGTTCTTCTGCTCCTCTGGCTCTGCTGGTGCATCTGCCACAGCCTGCTGATTTCTACCCCGGTCAATGACTGGCTCCAGCGGCAAAGCGGCTTTGTACGCGGCGCACATCGGTTGGCCTACTCGCTGTTCTCTGTCCTCACCCTACTTCCGTTGCTTTGGTATCAATACCACCTACCGCAAGAGGTGGTGTTTTCTTGGTCAGGCTGGCTGCGTATTCCGCAGGTGGCCTTGTTGCTCTATGCCTTGATCATGCTGATCGGCGGCATCCAGGTCTATGATCTCAGCTACCTAGTTGGTATCAGGCAATGGCGGAGCTGGCAGCAGGGAAAGGAAAACCCAGCCTTGCCTTTCTCCTGCAAGGGTGTGCTGCGCTATGTCCGGCATCCTTGGTACAGTGCTGGACTGCCGATTCTCTGGACTGTCGGCCCGATCACTGATGCCAATCTCCCTGCGCGGGTGATCCTCAGCCTGTATCTTGTCATCGGCACCTTCTTGGAGGAACGCAAGCTGCTGCACGAGCTGGGCGAGATCTACCGCAGGTACTGCCAGCAAGTGCCGATGCTGATTCCGTGGAAGGGTAAGGTTGATTTGGTTTAATTTCTCTTGCTCCTGCCAACACAATGTGGTAACACGCAAATAATCTATGCAGTTCTGCACCAATCCTAAAAGAGGAGATTCAACACTATGAAGAAACTGGCTGTTCTTACGGTCGCGCTGTGCGTGTCTGCCCTTTGCTGCTCTGCGCCTGCTTGGAGCTTTGGGAGAAAAACTGTCATTAAAGTGGGGATCAATGCTCCGATCACTGGTGATATCCCCAAAGTCGGTGAAGGCACTAAGTACGCCGCCGAGCTGTGGCTAGAGGACATGAACAAGGCAGGTGGCATTGAAGTTGGCGGGACAAAATACCCAGTCGAGCTGGTAATTGAGGACAGCGAGTCCAAGGCAGAATCAGCAGTCAAGGCAAGCACCAAGATGATCACGCAGGATGATGTCATGATCATCATTGGCCCGCAGGCTTCCAAAGAAGCTATTCCCGCAGGCGACGTGGCTAACAACTACGAGACCCCGATGATCACTCCGTGGTCAACTAACCCAGACACCACTGCGAATCGGCCTTATGTGTTCCGGGCCTGCTTCCTTGATCCTTTCCAAGGGCCAGTGCTGGCCAATTTCATCAGCGACGAATTCAAGTTTACCAAAGCAGCAGTGCTTTATGATGTGGCCAGTGATTACCCCAAAGGCTTGGCAGAATTTTTCAAGAAAGCCTGGGAAGGAAAGCACGGCGCAGGCTCGGTCGTAGCCTATGAGAGCTTCACCACCAAGGACACTGATTTCAGCTCGCAGCTGACCAAGATCATGCACTCTGGCGCAGAGGTACTGTTCACGCCGCAGTATTACAACGAGGTAGCACTGATCGTGCAGCAGGCTAAGGCTTTGGGCTGGAAAGGGCCAATTGTCGGCAGCGACAGCTGGGGTTCTGCTGAAACGGTGGAACTGTGCGGCAAGGCCTGCTACGGTCAGTTCTTTAGCACCCACTACGCGGCTGCTGGGGCGCAAGGAGCGACCAAGGCCTTCATTGATCGTTACAAGGCCAAATACGGCTATGTGCCAGACGATGTAGCGGCCCTGACTTGGGATGCCCTGGGATTAGCGCAGCAGGCCATTGCCTCCACCAAAGAGCTAACTGGCAAGATTAAAGACGACCGCAAGGCAGTCCGCGATGCGTTGGCTCAGATCAAAGGCTTTGACGGCATCACTGGTAAGATGACCTTCTCTGGCACAGGCGACCCAAAGAAGTGCGCGGTGATCGTCAAGATCAGTGATAAAGGTGAGTACGAGTTTTATAAGTCAGTCTGCCCAGAATAACAGCCTACCGTTGCCAGGGCAGCTCAACAACGGGCTGCCCGAACTGCACAGTCTCTAGGCCGAGACCCACAGGCAGCCAGGATTGCTGGGAGGAAACATGGCCTAAAGAAGGCCTCTTGTATCACTGGAAGAGCATGACTGCAATAAAAAAATGGATAATACTGGAGATTAAGGTGATGACCGTAGTCGGCATCATTGCTACCATAATAGCCGCCGTTTTTGTGCTTCCGAACATGGAAATATACGAATACGGAGCGAACTGCACTGCAACAGTGAATGATGTCGGTGCAATTGGCGGTGCCTTGGAAGACTATTTTGCTAATCCTGCCAACGTAACTGCAACTACTCTGTATAATCCTTATGAAGGAGGCCGTCGTCCGTTCATTCTTGTCGGTGCCGACAATACTGGTGCATACAAGAGCAACACCCTGCTCCTGTCCGCTTCCACAACGATGCCGGGTGTTGCTCAAGGCGTGCCCCGTGGTGATAACTGGGGTGGCCCCCCAGCCGCTGGGGCATTTCGAGCAGGGTCTAATTATGTGGTATATGCATGCGAAGGTGAGGGACTCTGCCCAAAGAAGATAACATCTTCGGATACTCACTGGATAAATGATCCTATTAGCCAGATACCGTGCAAAAACTCCTATTGCTGTTATTTCAAGACGTTGTAGTTACGGTGCTCGCGCATCAGCACAAAAGATGAGCAATCCGTAAAGCTCAAGTCAGTTTGCCCAGAATAACGGCTCCTCATTGCCAGGGCAGCTTAACGGGCTGCCCGGACTGCACAGTCTCTAGGCCGAGACCACAGGCAGTCAGGATTGCTGGGAGGCAACATGGCCTAAAGAAGGCCTGTATCACTGGAAGAGCATAACTACAATAAAACAGGTGGAAATCATGAAAATAAAAAAATGGATAATGCTGGTGATTAAGGTGATGATCGTAGTCGGCATCATTGCTACCATAGCCGCCGTTTTTGTGATTCCGAACATTATCATATACGAATACAAAAAGTCGTACTGCACTGCAACAGTGAGTGATGTCGGTGCAATTGGCGGTGCCTTGGAAGACTATTTTGCTAATCCTGCCAACGTAACTGCAACTACTCTGTATAATCCTCCTGGTGAAGGAGGCCATCGTCCGTTCATTCTTGTCGGTGCCGACAATACTGGTGCATACAAGAGCAACACCCTGCTCCTGTCCGCTTCCACAATGATGCCGGGTGAGGCTCCGTCCGTACCTACTGCTGCTGGCATTGGTCACGCCGCCGCTGGGGCATTTAAGAAGGGCGCTAATTATGTGGTATATGCATGCGAAGGTGCAGGAAACTGCCCAAGAAAAATATCTTGGCCGCCTCCTGGTGATACTGATACTCACTGGGTAAATGATCCTATTAGCCAGGTGCCCTCCTATTCTTGTTATTTTAGAACATTGTAATTACGGTGCTCGCGCATCAGCACAAAAGATGAGCAGCCCGTAAAACTCAAGTCAGACTGCCCTCGCTCCTTTATGCTCCTGTCAGTGCATCAAAGTTCTTTACCGTCAGCGTCAGCGCGGTTACTGCCGAGTCAGGAAAGCCGCTGCAAGGTGAGCGGCCCATTTGCCATGACCGTCACTGCTGGGCCTACTTTACCGCCTTCGGTCATGTCGAGCAGGCTAAAGCGCAGATGTCCCACGTGCGCATCCAGCACCACCTGAATCCGTAGCCTTTCGTCCGCACTCACTGTGCCGCCGCCGGTCACGGTGACAAGAGCACTGTCCGCACTGCCAGTTAGAATGCCGGTTGACCTGTCTTCGCAATAGCGGACACGTTTTATTCCCTAAGTAGCCCTTTTGAAGAAGAGCGGCTCGTAGTTGTCCGGCGACTGATAACTGATCGCCGAATGCCGCCGTTGGCGGTTGTAAAAGCCTTCGATGTACCA
>NZ_JBLWEO010000016.1:0-32914 GCF_048287395.1 Candidatus Electronema sp. PJ
CTTAGACTTTGGCTGTCGTACATGGAAGTCTCCTCTTCTTGAACTTTGAGCGGTTCAGAATAGCGAGACTTCCATATTCTCCCGGAACTGTCAAACTTCGGGAGTCCCCCGGCAGAGCCGGGGGTTTACTTATTTAAATTACTATGATTAATCATTGAATAGGATTGGTCATCATTTATCTGTAATTCATCTTCAGAGCAGGTGTTGTTATAGATTATTAAAGTAACATATCTTTTTTCTCTTGTTGTGGGTTAATCAAATATTATATTTGATCTTAAGAGTATTTAAAGGTTGTTGCTGATCTGCTTAGATGGATTCAGCTCGTTGATTACTATGTATTTTTTGCCCCTAAAAAATTTTTTGGCAAAAAAGTAAATATTACAACTAAGTAAGGTTGCACTCTCAGGAAGTTGTCTATTTTTGCTTTAAATCAATTTTTCAAGCCAAGCACTCTCTCCCCCCATTAGTAACCGACAGGAGAACCGATCTTAGGCTTGTTCTATGCGTTTTCTGGTCGGTCTATCTTGCAGGTTGGCTGAAGGAACACCACCAGAAGAAAGGACACACCTGCTCAAAAAATAGGCTTTCAGGAGAATATAAAAATTTAAGATATATATAAAATAGATGCAGCATACACTCTGTTGAAAATAAAGGTATAAGATATGAATAATAAATAGGAAATGGAAATTTTTGAAAATTACGACAATGGTCTAAAGAACGCCCAACTGTTCAAAATTTATCGTGATATTTTCAAATCAAAGGATGGGTCGAGAAAATTTAACAATATTTGCAATAAGATAATAGATGGATATATTAAAGGTTCTGGATGAAACAAATTTAGAAACGCTTCCAAGATATGAATCTTTGACTGATGATGCAAAGAGAACTTTTTTGTTGAAAATTCAGAAAACTAAGTTGTTTCTTGAAAAGAGAGAAAATAGATATAAGTTTAATGACTGGCTCAAGCAAATAATCATAAATCTGCTTTATGCAGATGAAACATTTAAATGGATAAAATATTCACGTGATTCAAATAATTTTAATAAAGATGGCTACTACTATAAACTTCTTGTTTATTTTAATGATGCAAGCAAGCAGAAAGATGCAAAACTATATTACTATACATTTTTATTCATTATTTACTCTTTAAATTTTCTTGAAATTATAGAACATAAGGTAGGATTCTATGATAGAGAGAAAAATGAAGGGATAGAATCAAGGTTTGTATTTAGTGGATATGGAAGAAATTTATTTTCTGTCATTGAAGAAGATCGCAGTGTTTGAAAGCATGTTATACCAAGATTTGATTATAAAGACTGAAAGAATTTCTAGGAAAGTAAAAGAGAATAGATTTTTTACGAAAATTGTAAAATATATTGATTCTGTAGATATAAAAAGGAAGAAGGAATTTATAAAAAAGTTGATAGTATTTATAATGAGTTGAAACTGACAGTTAAAGTTGAAGATACAATTTACAAGAAGGTTTCACTTGTAGATGATTTGTGGATTTACAGGAAAAATAACAGTATAACTTTGAAAGAATTAAATTGTGAAATTAAAGATTCAGAAGAAGTAAACGGTAGAAAGAATACTACTTTAAAATATTATGATAAATTTACTTCAGTTAAAGATAATTCAATATCAATTACAGACAAAAGAAGAAGTCGATACGAAAGGGAAATTAGTACCAGCTTATCGTTACTAATGCAAAATTGTAAATTATGCATTAGTTTTAATGGATTATATCAACGAAGCAAGTATGTTGATTCAAAAAAAGTGACTTATTAAAGATCAATAAAATGTGTTTTGAAATAAATAAGAAAAGTATGTCTAGAGTATATTCAAGAAATTCATGGATGTGTCATGGGCGTTGGTATGGTGGTTTATAGGTTAATCTTCCAAAGACATGCAGAAAGAATATATATTTGAATGATGATGAGCCGCTGGCAAGACTTGACTTCAAGGCGATGCACCCTCGTTTAGCGTATCATCTTAAAGCAATACCATATCACGATGATCCATATATCATATATGGATACGATAAGGAATATAGAGATATATATTTAAGATAATTGCTCTTGTTGCATTTAATGCGGAGGATGATCGTTCTGTGATTATTGCTATTTCTGACAAGTTACAAAAAGAAGGGTTAGTAAACCTAAATTACAAGGATGCTAAAAAATTACTGGTTGATTTTAGAATACAACATCAATAAATAGATATCTTTATCACATATGATTTCGGAATCAAAGCGATGTATTATGACTCGAACATTATTACTGATTGCTTATCTGAGCTGATGATCAAGAGAGGTATGTTTATTTTAACGGTACATGACGAAATATTATGCGAAAGAAAAAATATAAATGAAGTCAAGAATCAGATGGAAATAAGATACAGGAAGGTGCTGAAAAAAGCAC
Organism: Candidatus Electronema sp. PJ; assembly: GCF_048287395.1. Classification (NCBI taxonomy): domain Bacteria; kingdom Pseudomonadati; phylum Thermodesulfobacteriota; class Desulfobulbia; order Desulfobulbales; family Desulfobulbaceae; genus Candidatus Electronema; species Candidatus Electronema sp. PJ. The sequence goes on from NZ_JBLWEO010000016.1 coordinate 2,421, forward strand.
TTGTTGAAAGAAAGCTAATTAGAGCAGATCAACCACTGCCTGATGACTTACAGGCTATCGTTGATATTGAGTGAAGGGAGCACGTAAATTTTGAACAGGATTGCGTTGTTCGTTGCTGGCTAATAGGATTCCATGTTTGCCAGCAAAATTTGATTTAAAACGAATTTTGTGTATTCTCTCGAAAATAGAAGAATCGGGTGGTGAAAACAACATGCCACCCGCCAATTTCAAAACCTCTATAATGGGCAAAATGCAATTCAATCCAGTAGCAAAATTTTGTCCAGCAAAATGTACCTGAAAGGGGAGACTCAATTAGCATGGTTGAAATTGAAAAAATGGATCCAAGTTTAGCCTCTTGTATTAAAAAATGAAAATTCAGGGCAATTCTGTACGTTTCAGACAGAAAATAAACATATCTCCCACGGGAACTTTTTCATTTGAAAATACTCTTCATTATTCCACGGTAATTTGCAACCAGAATGATTTACATACTTCACAAGGTTTTCATATTTCACATCAAGATGAATATCTGAACCATATATAATTGATCTACAGCACCATTTTGCTTGAAATGATCTGAAACATTATTTCTAAATGAATGAAAACCAATCCTTCCTTTTTTATCCTGCTCATAAATTTTGCAATCATATAATGATCTTGAAAACCATCTTGAAACAGGTCTTCCCTTTCTTTCTTCATTAGAAATTTCAGGAAATAAAAATTTTTCATTTCTACCATCTAACCATTTGATATATTTTATAAATCCAAGTTTGATTAAATCAGGATGAACAGCAAGATTTCGCTTGCTTGCTGAATTCTTAACAGATGTTTCCTCGGAATCTGTTATATTTATATAATAAATGTCATTATCTTTTTTAATATCTTTTAATCTGAGCTGCGCAAGTTCGTTAATTCTTGCACCAGTATATATCCCTAATATTGGCATCCAATATTTAAAGTATCTTCCATCAGTTATTTCTTTTTCAGAGAAAATCTCTTTGGAAAAGATTGTTTCGAGTTCAATATTTGAAAATGGCCTGAAGGATTCAACTTCCTTTTTGGATTTTACCCTTCTCCCTTTTAGTGGATTCTTTTCTAATTTTCCGCATTGATAGGCGTAATCTAAAAACATATTCATCAGATTTATATACTTATCATTTAAAGTTGCAGCGGAAACGGTTTGTTGTAAATTATTTTTTGTTTTTTCATCTAACCCTTCAACTACTTCACCTTTTTTCAATTTCTTTGCATAGACAATAGCATCTTTCAGAGAAATTTTACCCTTGAATCTTTTCGTGAATTGAGACGGAAACAATAAAAGATTTGAGAAAAACTTATTAATCAAATCATGATTTAATTCGTGAATATATAATTCTTCACATGATTTATTCGTAGAAACTTCAATGATAGAAAACAGGTTTTCATAAACACCTTTATATTCATTTTTCGTTTTTTCTGCCCACCCGGTTTCTGATTCTTCCCAGAATGTGGTAAAAAAGTCTTTCAATAAAACACCTTCAACCTTTTTCTGAACATCGTTCACGTTCTGCTCAGGAGCATAGCTGTATTGATGATCGTAACCAGGAAGATTGCTTCTGAAAATTCTTTTTCTGCATTCATGCTCATGCAGCATTTGAGCTGTTCTGTAGCAAAACAGATTGTATTCCTTAGAATTTTTTGGAACCTGCAACCCCTTCCATTTTATGATTCTGTCTGCAATATCCTGAAGTTCTGGAATATTGTTCCAGTCAACTGTGGACTCTTCAAGAGCGATATATTGGTTATAGTCGGGCGGAATAAATTTTATATGGTCATATTCATCATTGAAATCAGGGTCATGCGTTTCAACAGCCTGAACATATCGTTGATAGATAATATCAAAAGCATGATCAACAGTCTGGCGAATCTCCTTCCATGTAATCAACGGATTTTTCTCTGTTCTTTTCATAACGAGATCAAATACAATTTTGAGTTCTCTTGAAAGGCTAATAGCTTCGCTCTTCCGGCTTACCTTCAAGGATTTAATGAACTCTGTCTTACCGTGATGCTGCCGGGTGGTTTCGGGAAGGCTATGGCGAAAATAATACGTGTCAGCCTTTTTGACAAGGTAAGATGCGGCCATTTTGTACCATGAGTTTGTACAAAAGCCCCGCAAATAGAAACAGGGCTTTGATATTTTCAATAATATCAAAGCCCTGGTATTTAGCTAAAATGGTGCGAAGGGGAGAGCCACTAAAAGCGAAGTAACGATACGAAACAAAATAAAAATTCAATCCGAATAAAAATTTATTTTTTCAAAATACCCGCTTTTGTACCCGCTTTCTGCAAATCTGTTGGGCATCGTTTCAGTGATTCATCGGGGCGGCAAGACAGGGCGTTCAGCCTTGCTGCTTCCTGAAAAACTTCACTCCCGGCAGTCCTTCAAAATGCGCGTCCGAAGTGATCAGCAAGGCATTGTGAAACCGGGCTGTGGCATAGATGATGGAGTCTGCGAAAGAAAGGGAATGTTCTGCGGAGAAGTCGGCGGCAGAAAGAGCAATTGCCGTTGACAGAGGCGCAACGCTGCCCTGCTCGGTCACGGCGGCGACTTCCAGAGCTGTTTGCAGATTGCACCGCCGGGCTGTCCATTTGTACAGCTCAAACTGAACTGAAGTCGGCACGATGACCGATTCAATCCGGTTGAAATACGGCTCAAACTGAGCGCAGAGCGGCCCGTCTGTCAGCCACTCAATCCAGCCGCACGTGTCGATCAGAATCATTCCGGGCTGCGCTCCGTCCTGTCCCTGTATTCGGATGAGTCGGCGCATTCACAGCCGGAGAGCATTCCCCTTGCCTCTTTGACTGACCGCTGCGGAATCAGCTCAATGATGCGGCCCCGCGCAAGCAGGGTGAATTCCTGCCCTGCCTTGAGGTCAAGGGCATGGCGCATGGCTTTGGGAATGGAGAGCTGAAACTTGCTGGAAAGTTTTGCCTGAAGCATGATTTTACCTTTTCTTTATCGTTCTTGTTTTGAGCATAGGCTGTTGCTGATCAGCGCACAAGTTTTTTCTGATCGTTCCGGCTTGGTCAGGCAGTTGCCCCCCGCCTTGACGCATGGCCGCCGTTTTATGTATATTGAACGTATATACAACAAGGAGGAACGCCATGCAGACAGAAGCACGAAACGCGCCGATCAACATCAGGGCGCGGCAGACACAGCGGGAGCTGATAGACCGGGCCGCCGCCGCCCAGCACAAGAGCCGGTCAGACTTCATTCTTGAGGCGGCCTGCAAGGAGGCGGAAAACGTCCTGCTTGATCAGCGGCTGTTTCTATTGGATGAGGGACAGTTTGCGGAATTTGCCGCTGTCCTGCGGCAGGGCATAGCCGGAAACCGGCAGCTTGAAACTCTGCTTTCCCGTCCGGCACCGTGGGAAGAGTGACCGCACCGGAGCCGCTGGCTGCCAGCCATGAGACCGGCGGCTTTGCCTGCGGCGTTTCGTCCCTTGATGACTGGCTGAAAAAGCAGGCGTTGAAAAATGAGGTCTCCGGCGCATCACGCACCTATGCAGTTTGCGAGAGCGGCAGCCGGAATGTGGTCGGCTTTTATGCGCTGGCAACCGGCAGCGTGGCCCGCAAGCAGGCTCCGGGCAGAATCAGCCGCCAGATGCCGGAACCCGTGCCCGTGGCTGTTTTGGGCCGTCTGGCTGTTGATGAACGCTGGCATGGCTGCGGCATCGGCTCCGGCCTGCTGAAAGATGCGGTCATCCGCACGATGGCGGCGGCCCGGCATGTAGGCATCCGCGCCCTGCTTGTCCATGCGCTGGATGAGCGGGCAAAGGCGTTTTACCTTGAGCGCGGCTTCATTGAATCGCCGATTGAGCCGATGACCTTGATGCTGAGTCTGGCGCAGACAGCGGCATGAGTGCGCCAGACGGAGGCACCTAACACGCGGTTTTCTGCGGTTTACAAAGGTGCAAGGGGATATTTGTTATGGCTTTACTTGCGCTACAGTGTGGCGTTACTGACTACTTCGCGATAAGGGGAGGGCCGAGCAAAAAAACGGGTAACATGCAACGCACGTACCCGATAAAAAGAGACCAACGAACTATAAATCTTGGTCTGTGTTTTAACAAACTTCAGGCATAGGTAATTTTGAATAGCCAAAATCTAATGCTGCATTAATCAATGCCTTAATGTTTGAATTACAGTTCCTAAAGGTTACCTTTTCAAGAACCGAAACCCCTTCTTGCATGACCAGATTTGCAAACAGCGCATTAGAAAAAGAGCTGTTCATATTTCTCACTCCCATAAAATCGAAAGCAATGCTTCCCCCTCTATGTATAGATGGTACCACCTCATTCTGAAGAAAAGACAGTGCAGTATCTCCGTTTGCACATAGCTTTCCGAAACGCTCTTCTATATAAATAACAGTTTTCATTCAAAAGTTCCTCCAATTCCATTTTTCCTGATTAAACCCAAATCAGTTTTTGATTTCATCAGGAGCGAATAGCAGTTTTTAAACTCGGAAAAGTTTTTTCTTGTAAAGAGAAAACTACACAATGTTCCATCAAACGCATTCTTTTCTCCTAATTTCCTCTCTCCTTCTGAACTGGACAGGAAGCCTTCTCCTGATATAATTATAAATTCTCCTTTTAATTTTTTTACAGTATCCCATAGGAGTGTCAATCCTACGCCCATATTAGGAGAAGCTCCCCATGCGTAGTGACGCTTTGAGGAACAAGAAACATTGGGTTCTAATGCTTTCTTGATTGCCCCAATATCATCAAGTTCAGATGAATAGTAATCTGACCCCTTGAAACTGTTTCTAATTCCTATGCCGCAATCTGCAATTGCAACTCGTACATTATCACCTGACTGGGCATATTGCGCATGGGCGAACGCTTTAGATTTAAAATTTGCGCAAGATGAATGCTGAATACAATTGTTTCCTAATTCAGTTATTGAATATTCAAAATAGTCAAAAAGCCCTGTTTGCTCAACATCATCCAATTTCGCCTGATCAGGCTCCATGCAGGTCGCAATTTCAGTGGCTAACGCATCTGTATTGTTTGTTATTTCCCGAACAGGAACAAAACGTCCGGCAGCCGGATGCCGCTGAAAATTTTCTTCAAGCTCCAAACCGCATTGTTTAAAAAAATCCATTCGTTGTAAATAGGCATACGCGGAACAGGTGCTATGATTTTTTATAGTAACTTTTTTCCCTTGAGCTAACCAACGATGAAACCTCGTGAGTAATGAAACTATTGCCGCAGGTACATAGTAGCTAACATTCTGAAAATCCACCTGAATATGTTCAGCATCGCTAATATCGCCAATGCTGCAAATAAATTCAAAGAGAGACCTCTCAAAAACTTTATCAGAAAGTACTATTTCTTTCATAATATTGGATAGTTATTTTTCAAGTCGAAACAATCGACTGAAGAATTCTCTCTTATACTCCCAACATTATGAATAAGCAACTTTCTTTTTTTATTTTAAACCATTTTTAAACAAAAATATAGAGAATACATGCTACCGTCCATGCAGCCTCTCTTAATAGGATTTATCACATTGTTTTTTTTATGATTATCTGCCGCTGCCAGCCATCATCTTCAACCTCATCCGTACCCCTCCTGCCCCTCATCCTCAATCAGGTATTCTTCCGGCACCTCATCCGAGACCGGCTTGCTCACCGTGACGTGGATTTCAAGCGGCTCCCTCTCCGCCGGTGCCTCTTCCGGCTGATCTCTCCACCTTCCCGGCTGGCGATTGCCAAGCCAGTATTTCAATGCCGCCGTGTCGGGCGGCATCTGCTTCCGCCGGGTCACTTTCTTCAGCAGCTTGCCCTCCGCATCCTCTTCCGTCATCACCTCTTCAAGGACGTAAAAGCCCGCCGCTCTGGACTTCAGGCTCTCTTCCATCCTGCCGCTGTCGAAAGCGTCCTTGCCAGCCCGCACCGCAGCGGCAAATTCCTCATGCTCCTGCTTCCACAGATAAAAGGTTGACCGGGCCACGCCCAACGCCTTTATCACCTCGTTGTCCGTTGCGCCGCCCTTGAACATGCCTTCCACAAGGCTGTTGAACTTCTGATCGTACTCTGTCGGCCTGCCTGCCGTTGCCTTTGTCATCTCCGCACCCCTTCCGTGTCCGAAAATTGGTTTCCGCAGCAGCGGCACGGTTCAGCATGATGCCTTCGCGTTCCCTTGAAATGTCATCCGCCGCTGCCTCTTTGTCTGAAAAGTATCATCACCTGCCTGCAATCTGCCGGGAGCAGGCAGGACATTTCATGCGGGCGGCTTGCTCTCTCTTCTGCCGCTGCCCTGCGGCTGATCGTTGTTTTTTATTCTGCGGAAGCAAAAACGCTGCTAAAGTTGCTAAACCTGCTAACGTTGCTGATATTGTTCAGCATCCGTTTGCTAACCTTTTGCTAACCTTTGCTAACTTTTTGCGAACACTGCTTCCGCCCGCCGCGCCGCCTTGATCTCCTGCCATTTCCGCCAGTCATCCGGGTTGAAAATCTCGTTGACGTGATGCTCCAGCTCCTCATCAGACGCGCCCAGCTCCAGCGCGGTCTCAAAAGGCGACTGCCCATCCTGCCACCAGCGATATTTTGGCTCACAATCGCAGGGAATCCGCAGCCTGCCCTGATCGTCAAGATAAGGAGCTTTAGGCCGGGCGGCGTGCAGCTCCTTGACCTTTCTGATGGTCTCCTTTGTCTGACCCCATTCCGCCCATTCTTCAGGGCTGGTGTTCGCCTCATCCGCAAGCCCGTCAATAACGCATTCAGGTGCGCCCAGCTCCAGCAGCTTCCTGATGCCGATCAATCCCGCCTTGATCATGGAGCCGACAACCGGCTTGTGCTTCAAGATGAATCTCTCTGCCCGCTCCCGCTCTTCGCTGCCTGCAACAGCTTCCATCAGGCGGGCTTCCCAATCAGCAGAAAACGCGCCGCTTGCCGCGCTTGAACAGGCCGCAGGCAGATTTGCCGCTGTCTGTTTCAGTCCGCCCGGATGCTTGTTTTCACTTTCACCCCTGCTAAAGCTGCTAACCTTGCTAAAGTCCCCATCAGTGCTGGCTTTGCGGGCTGCTGACCCGTTGCTAACCTCTGCTAACCTTGCTGCATCTAAAACAAACCGTTTCCGCCCCAGTCCGCCCGCTGCGTTGCTCCGATCAGCAGCAGGCGGCAGAGAAGCTGCGCCGCCTTGGTTCAGCCTGAACCGTTTTCTGTATGCCGTTTCCATGTCCATTTCTTTGTTTCTGCCAGCTCACCCCTGCTAAAGCTGCTAACCTTGCTAAAGTCCGCATCAGTGCTGGCTTTGCGGGCTGCTGACCCTTTGCTGACTTTTTGGCTGGAATGCCGCTTTAGCAAAAAGTTAGCAAAGGTTAGCAAAAGGTTAGCAAATGGATGCTGAACAATATCAGCAACGTTAGCAGGTTTAGCAACGTTAGCAGCGTTTTTGCATCCGCAAACGAATCAGTCCGCCAAAAAGCTGCTGTTTGATTCCGGGTGGACTTCCCACCATTCGCGGCTTTTCTTTCCGCTCTGGCAGATGACAGGGGGCTTTTTCTCTCCTGCCGCAAGCTGCGGTTCCAGCAGGTGGTTGTGCGCTTTCAGGGTATCCACCGCCTTTTTTGCCATTCCTGCCGAGCGCACCGGGCCGCGCTGGTACATGTCCGGCAAGGCGACTGTCTTCAGCCCGCTCTCATGAATCCAGCGCAGCACCTTTTCCGCATCCAGCAGATGCGCCGCCGGATTGGACGCGCCGCAAATCCGCAGGGCCTCATTCAGATACCATGCCGCAGCTTCAACGCCGCACTGCATGGCCCATTCCTCCACGGCCACTGCCGCCGGGTTTTCAAAGAGCTGCACCGTGCCAGCTATCCGGGCCGCATGTTCCGCCGCCTTGTTCGCCAGCCCGCGCACCGGCTCAAGGGTCTGCTTAGGCCCTGTTTCCGCCTCAACCTGATTGTAGAAGGCAACCCATGCCTGCTTTGCCTCATGGCTCAAAGTCATTGCAGGCGGCTGTAATTCCTGCTTGTTGCTCTCTTCCCGGTATTGTGCCTGCTGTGACAGCAACACGTCGATACGTTCATGAAGCTGCTGCACTCCTGCGGTCTCAAGGGCGTTGACCGCGCTGTATGCCCTGCCGCCTGCTGTGCTTGTCGGCCATGCGGCCAGCATCCGGGAGCCAAGGCCCTGATCCCGCAGAATGGGATTGCTGAAGAAGTCCAGCCCCACCTTGTCCTGCATCATCAGATGCACAGCCAGCCGCCGCCCGCGCAGGCTGCTGGCCCCGTCCATGACCCGGATTCTGTCCACCGGCGCACCGTCCCAAAATTTGGACAAGCCCGCAGCCGTGGCGAGAATGGTTTCCTGCCGCATTCCATGCCCGCCCGTGACCTGCCCGCCCTCATCGGCAAACAGGCCCTTGGACGGCACCCCGGCCTGAAACAGCTTGTACATGCCCTCAAAGGTGAAGTCTGAAACGAGCCGTTTCTGATCAAGCGGCTTTTTCGGCTTTCGCCGCTGCAATTGCTCAAGGGTAACTTGCTTCTCTTCCGCAGTCCGCTTGCCGTCATTGATCAGGACAGACTTTTCCTTGTCCCATGCCGCCAGCTCCATTTCATAGAGGGCGCACAGGCTGTCCATGTCCTTGTCCGCCTGATATTCCGCTTCCCGGTGCGGCCTCAGCACCACCTGATCAACAGCGGACTTGCGCTCGCCGGTGGCCGCAATGGTCAGCAGGAAGAGGGAGAGCGGAAAGCCGCGCCCGTCAATGTGCATGTCCCGCAGCGGCTGCACGGCAAGATTCGCCGAAGCAAGCACACATTGCGCAATCAGGGCATCAGGAGCCTGCACCGCCTGCTGAATGTCCCGGCAGGCCGCCGCCATCACCGGCCCCAGCACATGAAAAGGGAACGGTTCAGACAGCTCGTTTTTCTTGATCAGCGGCAAGGGGCTGTCCGGCTGCTCTTTAGCATGTCCAACCATGCCGCCCAGCCGCTCCAAAACAGCCTTGCCCGCCTGTTCCGCCTTCTTGAACTGCTCCTGTATCGCTTCGGCGGACAGATCGTTAAAGTCCTTTTCAACGGGCTTGTCCGTGAAGCAGGAATCATCAGGAACAACAAGAAAAACGGACATGTATTTATTGCTGTTCCTGACACGCTCCGCCGCTCTCAACGCCGCCCGCTGCCCGGTGAAGGTTGTGTCCGAATCCACCAGAACAAAAACTTGGCTGAACTTTCCGTGCATGTTCCCCATTTCGGCAAGGTTGCCCGCGTCGCCGCAGACCATGCCGCTGTAGCCCATAGCCAGCATTGCGGAAAGCGTGGTTTCCAAGCCTTCGCCGATGACAAGGCTGCCGCTGTCGTTGTACAGCAGCACGGCAAGGCCCTTTTTCGCCCCCTGATAACGGGTTTCGCACTTCCGGCCCTCAGCGTCAAGCAGGGTTAAATGGACGGCTTCCGGGGCTTCTGCGGCCTCTGCTGCAAAAGGGTGCCGCATGGCGCAGACTATCGAGAGCTGGCCTTTATGCTCGTTCAGGCGCATATTCAGGGGAATCTCTTCCAGCTCAATTCCCCGCAGAGCAAACGCCTTTCTGATGATTTCCAGCGCGTCCGCATCACGTCTGGATTTGCTCCAGATATGAGCGGGCAGATTGTTGCTGTCCTTGTCTTTGCCTCCTGCCGGGCTTGCGGTGCCATTCAGCGGCCTGCGCTGGCCATTCGCTGGCTCCCGCTCAGGCAGCAGCCCTTTGGCCCGCAGCTCATCTTTCACGGCCTGATAACCGCAGCCCGCATGACAATGAACGGCTATGCCGTCTGCGCTGTCCGTAATCGACAGAGACGGCTTTGCATCGCCATGCGCAGGGCAGCAGGTCAGCCAGCCGCCCCCGTTCTTCTTCTCCTTGCCATTGCCCAGCGCGTGGGCTATGTTTTCCGCCAGACTCATGCTGTCACTCTCCCTGTATCCTTTGACATTGAGGAAAGAGCAGAGTAAACAGAGAACAACCTTGTCCTGCTATGGAAAGGGCGAGCGTTCCGGGGCCTACCGCCTGCCAGCAAGACAGCCTCGGAACGCGCTTTTCCGTTGCAAGAACGGTTAATTATCTGTATAATATCTCTGCATTCAAGTTGACTTCGTTGTTCTTGCCGCTGATCTCTTCCCAGATCATGCGGCTTTTCTTTGGCCGTCATGCCCGCCCTCCTGCGCCACCTTCGGCAGCCCGTCAATCCATGCCTGAATCTCATCAGACCGCCATGCAACCGAACGGCTGCCAAGCCGCACCGCCGCTGGAAACTCCCGCCCCTTGATCTTGGCATAAATGGCACTCTTCTTTAATCCGGTTGCCTGCTCCACCTGCCCCAGTCTGAGCAGAACTGCTGTCATTGCTGCTTCCATCGTTTTCCCTCTTGGTTGGTTTGGCGCGTTGCGCACGGTTATGGAGTTCGTTTCATTGTCAATGATAGAGCCTCAAGGAAAGAATTGCTGGTAATTGCCAAACAAAAAAGGCAATTGCCAAATATGACAACTGCCTTGAATAAAAAGAAAATAGTGCAAAATCCCGCTGCCAACAAAAAGCAGCCTCTAAGAATTTTTGTTCTCTTCTATCCGTTCCAGAGCATCGGTAATTATTTTTCTCAGGCTTGAATTCTGGAAGCCTTTATCTGAATACCCCGCTTTGCTCAGTTCGTCCTGAAAAGCATCGGCAATTGCTGAAATATTCGGCTTGTCGCCGTTCCGGTATGCACCGGTATCCTTTTGCAAATAGACTGTCTGGACAAATCCGCCGATAATCTTCAGCAGATTATTTTCTCTTTTTTGGGACTGGGGAGAATCAGTAATGGAATCGCTGCCTTTTAACTCTTTTTCTGTTCCTTTATAAGGGTATTCTTTATTGAGCCATGCAAAAAATGACGCGCCTTCCAATAGAAGAGTCGTAGGCAATCCCTCTCTATCATAGTAATTGTCAATACACCCATCAATAACTGCTATTATGTTTTCATCGAATTCTTGTAATTCATCACTTGATGCCTATTCATTTTCTATTGTAATTTTACATTTAATTTTTCTGTCAAGAATGGCTTCCAAGAGTCTCTTGCGTCTAATTTTATTATTTCTGTAAAATAATTCATAAAATTCTTTGTCTATCCAGTCGTTATCTTTATCTTTAACCAGCCGCAAAAAATCTTTGTAATCCCTGCTGTCCAACTGAAGCCCCATATTATTTTCTTTTATCTGGGAGTTATGCAAAAGTGCTTTCAATGCAGTTCGCTCCATTGCCTTTGATTCTGCCTCATCAATTATCCTGAATGATTTTTGGTGCCAATCAGTCATATACGTTGACTCGCCAAAGCCTCCGGCTGCACACATTCCCGCAGCCGTCTTTTCATAGCTTAACTGATTTCCTTTTTCTGAAAACAGGCTATTGATTTCAGTTTCCTTTTTGGCTTCCTTTGATGCTTCCAAATAACCTTGAATTCCTCTTTTCCGATTGCCCTCATCAAACTTTGGCATATTCCATCTCCTGCAATAAATTTCCCCACCACTGCATCAGCTCCCGCCGCTGCTCCAAATATTCGCTTCTATGATATGCCGCCCGCACCTTGTTGCGCTGCTCATGGGCAAGAGCCTTTTCAATCACATCGCCGTCAAAACCTTCCTCGTTCGCCATAGTGGAGAAGACGGCCCGGAAGCCATGCACCGTGGCCTTTGAATGGTAGCCCATGCGGTACAGGGCATAAAGCATGGTGTTCTCTGAAAGCGGCTTCACGCCGTCCCTGCCGGGGAAAATCAGCCCTTCCTTGCCGTAGAGCCTGCCCGCCCGCTCAAGGACAGCCACAGCCTGCCGTGACAGGGGCACTGTGTGCGGGCTGTCCATCTTCATCCTTTCGCCGGGAATGCGCCACAAGGCCGCGTCAAGGCTGATCTCTGCCCATGTTGCCCCGCGTGTCTCACCGCTCCGGGCCGCTGTCAATATGGTGAACTGCAAGGCAAGTTTCGTGGCTATGTCAATGTCCGCCCGCATGAGGGACTGCATGAACTCCGGCAGCTCATCGCCGGACAGCGCGGCCCGGTGAACGACCTTGCGGCTCTTTAAGACTCCCTGCATGTCGGCAGCCGGGTTATAGGTGGCCTTGCCGCTCTGCACCGCATAACGAAATACAGCGTTCATTCGTTGCAGCAGTTGCCGGGCGATCTCCAAGGCACCCCGCTTCTCAATATTCTTGGCGATCTCAAGAATCATCGGCGGCGTGACCGCATCAACCGGACAGTCACCGATAAAGGGGAAGGCATCGCGTTCCAACGTGCCCAAAACAGCTCTGGCATGGCCTCTGCTCCACCGCTCCTGCTGCCGCTCCATCCATTCGCGGGCCACCGCCTCAAAGCTGTTCGCCGCCGCCTCACGCTCGGCTTTCTGCTGCTCAATGACCTCTTGTTTTTCCTTCTGCCGCTCATGCGACGGATTTTTTCCCGCCTTGACCTGCTCACGCGCCTCAGCTCTCGCCTTCCGCGCCTGCTCAAGGCTCATGTCCGGGTATTCTCCCAGAACGCAGGTTGATTCCTTGCCGTCCACTCTGAAACGGTAACGCCATGTGCTTTTTCCAGACTCGGCGACATGAAAATAAAGGCCCTGACCGTCGGGCAGCTTGTAGGGCTTGTCTTTCGGCTTGGCTTGGCGGATTTGAACTGCGGTGAGTTTTGACATGATGCGGCTATCGGGAAGGCAGCGAAATAACGCAGCGGGTATGTTGTTTACCTTGTCAGATACCCGCAGTTATACCCACTTCATGCAGCGGAAGTCAACGGACTTTTTTGGACGAAAACGGAAGGAAAGGCAAAGAAAAACCCGCTAACCTGTTAAGGTTGCGGGCTTTATGATACGTCAATGGACGTTACTGAACTATGATATGGTGCCGAAGGGGAGAGTCGAACTCCCACAAGCGTACGCTCACTAGACCCTGAACCTAGCGCGTCTACCAATTCCGCCACTTCGGCATTGCGCCGATTAATATGCCTTATTTGGGGGATGGTGTCAATAAGTTTTCATCACCTTTACCTGCTTTTTTTGCCAGAGCGTATGAACTGTTTGCGGCTTTTGTCTGCTTGAGGTACATATTCGCTGTTATTAGAATCTGAGACCTCAACCTGAAATTGTGCGGAACACCATGCAGCTCTACAGAAACTTGCAGGAGATCACCCGGCCTTTCCATCGCCCCATCGTTACTATCGGCAACTTTGATGGCGTGCACTTGGGTCATCAGTTGCTCTTCAGCGAGGTGTTGGTTAAGGCGCGGCGTAGTGGCGGTACAGCAGTGGCCATCACGTTCGACCCGCACCCGCTCAAGGTACTGCGGCCCGAAGGTATCCGCCTGATCTCTTCTGTCGAGCAAAAGATCGAACTGATCCGTTTGGCTGGCATTGACGCGCTGGTGATCATCCCCTTTGATCGTCAATTTGCCCAGACCACTGCGCCAGATTTTGTCGAACAGATTCTCTGTCATACGATCGGGGTGCAGGAGCTGGTGATCGGTTATGATTATGCTTTTGGCCGGGGACGCGAGGGCAATATTGCCTTCCTGCAACAACAGGGCCAAGACAAAGGCTTTCCAGTCACAGTTGTGGAAGCGCATTACGAGGACAACCTGCCGGTCTCCAGCACTCGCATCCGCCAATTAGTCATGGACGGACAAATGCAAGAAGTACGCCGACTGCTCGGTCGTTGCTACCACATCCGGGGCGAGGTGCAGCGCGGCAGGCAGCGCGGCAGAGGCCTGGGGTTCCCAACAGCCAATCTGCATATTTCTGAAGAAGACCTTTGCCCGAAGAAAGGCGTGTACGTCACCCAGGTGGTCTGCGGCGGCAAAATGTACGGCAGCATCTCCAATATCGGTCATAATCCCACCTTTGGCGAGAACGAATTGGTTGCGGAAACTCATATTTTTGATTTTAATGCTGATATCTATGGTCAGCCTATCCGGTTAAACTTGCTTCGTCATCTACGCGGTGAGATCAAGTTTGCTTCCGCAGAGGAGCTTTCTGCGCAAATCAGCAAAGATGTGGAAATCGCCCGGCTGGTGCTGGCTGATGCGGCACGAGAGCGACTGCTCACCTGCGAAGAAGCAGCTGACCGGCAATATTAGGCTGCAACACGGCGTGTTATTGGCTGCTGTGAGTTGCAGCAGCTTTTTTCAATTCTATAAACAGGAGGATAAATCATGGCTAAAATCGCAATCCTTTATTGTAAGCAGATCAAAGATCATTCGTGCATTGCCTGCGCCAAATGCTACAAAGGCATGGCCGAGAAAAACGGTGAGTTTGCCCGTTACAAAGATGAAGACATCGAATTGGTGGCGATGACTGACTGCGGTGGCTGCCCCGGCCTGACTGTGCCAAGGGTCAAACTGCTCAAGGAAACCACCACCAATATTGGTAGGCCAATGGAGGTGGTCCATCTTGGCACCTGCGTGAAGGCGGCAATGGAAACCGCAGCTTGTCCGCTAGTATATGATGACCTGAAGGTGACGCTGGAGAAGAAATTCGGCGTGCAGGTGGTGCTGGGGACGCATTCCTATTAAGTTCTGCTGGTTGAGCCGCAAAGTCAGGCAGCAGAACTCCTGATTTTGCCTCTTTAGCAGCACGTTTGCCTTGCGGTTCTCCCATGCCGCAAGGCATTATTCCTTTCCTGCTCGCTGGCAAAGCAGTTCGGCTTGGCAAAAGAGGAGTTTTGCCGACTTGCAAAGGAGTCTGGCCGATTAACAAAGGAGTTTGGCCAAGCCGCAGAGGAATCTTGCCGACTTGGAAAGGAGTTTAAGTCGGCCAAACTCCTTTGCGGCTCAACAGGAAAGCAGTTTGGCCAAGCAAAACTCCTCTTCTGCCGAGTACAACTCCTTTCTGACCGAGCCAAACTCCTTGGTAAACGAGTCGTATTCTTCCCTTACTTCTTTGCAATAGATCTTTACGAGCCTGTCTTCTCACTAAAAATACTTTCCGCTAAGGCCTTGCCTGTGATGACTGATCTGCTCTTCGTCACCTTTCCTGCATCTGGCGTGCAAACGTGGGTTTTCCTACCACCCCTGACTGCTTTTATCGTTTCTTTCTTCACTTCAATGGGGGGATTGTCTGGTGCATTCCTGCTTCTGCCGTTCCAGATGAGTATTCTGCATTACACCGCGCCTTCGGTCAGTGCTACCAACCAGCTTTTCAACGTTGTTGCCATTCCCAGTGGTGTGTGGCGTTATACCAAAGAGCGGCGCATGGTTTGGCCGCTTACCGCAGCTGTTATCATTGGTACGTTACCCGGCGTTTTGATCGGAGCCTGGGTCCGGCTGGAATATTTGCCTGATCCCAAGCAGTTTAAACTGTTTGCCGGATTAGTTCTGCTGTATGTAGGAAGCAAATTTCTGACAGATCTCCTCAGGAAGACAGCAGCAACCAATCAAAGCAAAGCTCCAACGCAGCCCGCTGAGTTTGTGGTCACGGACAGCAGGTTTTCCCTTAAACGCGCTGCCTTCAGTTTTGCTGGTGAGCAGTTTTCCTTTTCTGTACCCAAGATTTTCCTGCTGACCTTTGTTGTTGGCATTATCGGCGGCATCTACGGCATTGGCGGCGGGGCAATTATTGCGCCATTCATGGTCGCTTTCTTTCGTCTGCCAGTCTATGCAGTAGCTGGTGCTTCGTTAATGGGCACGTTCATCACCTCGGTAGCTGGAGTTGGTATCTATCAGCTCCTGGCGGTCTTTTATCCCAACCAGTCTGTTGCCCCTGACTGGCAGCTTGGGTTTCTGTTCGGGATGGGTGGCTTCTGCGGCATGTATCTGGGTGCCCGCTGCCAGAAGCACCTTCCTGCCCGAGCGATTAAGATGCTTCTCTGCTTTTTTCTCTTTTTTACAGCAATGAATTATATCGTTGAGTGGCTGCGCTGAGTCCCTCTTCCCTTCTTGGCACAAACCGCCAAACTGGACTCATCACCGAGGAATACACCTCTTTGGCGAAGTTGAGCATCCCCTCAAAGCCAGCCAGAGCCTCCTTGCGCTCGTGGTTGTGGTCGCAGAAGCCGATGCCTAGCTTATAGGCAATGGGCCGCTCCTTGACTCCGCCGACAAAGACATCCACGCCTTTTTCTTTCAGAAACGAGTTCAGCTCCAGCGGGTTGGCATCGTCCACAATGACCGTGCCGGGATCAGTTATCGCTTCGAGTTCGCGGTAGTCCTCCTCAGTGCCGGTCTGCGAGCCGACCATCACCACCTGCATGTCGATCAGGCGGAAGGCTTTCACCAGCGAAAAGGCTTTGAACGAGCCGCCCACGTAGATCGCCGCCTTCTTCCCGGCCAAAGCCTTGCGGTACGGCTCCAGCTTCGGCACCAAGTCGCGCACCTTCTCCTGCACCAAGGCTTTGGTGCGCTCCATGATCCGGTCTGTCTCCGGGTCGTCCGGGTATTTCTTTTTGAAGAAACGGGCGATGTCGTACAGCGCCTCAGACATGTCCTCAATGCCGAAATACGAGACCCGGATGACAGGCGTGCCGTACTTGTCTTCCATCATCTTGGCGAGCTGCATGGTCGAGCCGGAGCACTGCACCACGTTCAGCGCGGCCCCGTGCGCCCGGCAGATGTCGCCTACCCGGCCGTCGCCGGTGATGTTGGCCACAACTTGAATCCCCATGCGCTCGTAGTACTGGCGCACCATCCAGATCTCGCCGGCCAGATTGAAGTCGCCGAGGATGTTGAGGGAGTATTGGGAGATGCCTGTTGTGCCGCCCGTGCCAATCAGCCGGAACATGGCCTCACAGGCGGCCTGATAGCCTGCCCGCTTGTTTCCTTTGAAGCCTTCTGACTGCACCGGAATCACCGGTAGGCCGGTCTCAGCGGCCACGTCCTTGCAGACTGCTTCCAAGTCGTCGCCGATGATGCCGACAATGCAGGTGGAATAAACAAAGGCGGCTTTGGGGTTATGGCGGGCGATCAGCTCCAGCAGGGCACGACGCAACTTCTTTTCGCCGCCGAAGATGACATCCATCTCCTGCAAATCTGTGGAAAACGAGAGCCGGTGCAGCTCCGGCCCGGAGGAGAGTGCGCCCCGGATGTCCCATGTATAGACTGCGCAGCCGATGGGGCCATGCACGAGATGCAGTGCGTCAGCAATCGGGTACAGCACCACCCGCGAGCCGCAGAAGACGCAGGCCCGCTGGCTCACTGCCCCGGCGAGGCTGTCCTTGTTGCAAACGAGGTTGAAGGGCTTCTCACCCTTGACGTGAATCTGATTCTCTCGCTCTTTCAGCAGCACTGCTTCCATGATCGTTCCTGTGCGAAAAATGAAGATGTTTGTTCCGCAAGGACTCTTGCAACTACTGTGCCGGAAGAAAAAGTTCTCGCAAAAATAGTTTATTTCAGATAATTAACTTGGAAACCTGACTCGATGGCGCAGGATAAAAATTGTACAGCTGCCGACACAAATGAATAACCGCTGCGTTTTTGTCCCGCTTTTGCCACCAGAGGCGGAGCAGTCAGGTAAGGGATAGTTCTTTTTTTTAGAAGCAGCTTTTTTTATTTGACGCAGTTGTTACTGCGTGGTACCTTGACATGGAGCTTTCAGTTACTTTGTGGTACACAGAACACGACGGCTGTTCTTAGAAGGGAACAGCAAGAATGTTTTTCAAAAAAAGAAGTAAACCAAGAGGAGATTGTACTGTGGAAGAGAAACTGGTCAAGGAAATCGAGCAGGAAGGCGTGTCAAGACGGCAAGTGCTGGCAGGGACAGGTGCGCTGGCGGCGGGTGCAATTCTGAGTCACGTCGGGGGGCTGATCAGCCCGGCAGTGGCTAAGGACGGCACCACCGAGCAATGGCCTTGGCCCTACGAGAAACTTGACCCGGAGAAGACCGCCCAGCTTGCTTACGAAGAGTGGTATAGAGTTTTCTGCGGCGCAGCGGTGATCAGCAGCATTTTCAGCCAACTGCGCGAGAAAGTTGGTGGGCCGTACAACTCCTTCCCCATTGATTCCTTCATCTATCTGGAAGGTGGCCAGGCAGGCTGGGGAACAATCTGCGGTGCCCCGGCTGGTGCCAACATGGTCTTCAACCTGATTATCGGGCCTCGCAAGCCATTGACAGATAATACCACTGCCCATGAGATGTGCATTGACATCATGGAGTGGTACTCCAAGGCAAACATGCCGATCTATATGCCGAAGAACCCGAAAGTCACAGCAGAACTGCCGCACACAGTCAGCAATTCCCCGCTCTGCCATCTGTCAGTAGGTAGGTGGATGAAGGCTGCCAACAAGCCGCTCGCTAGCCCGGAAAGAAAGGATAGATGCGCACGAGTGGCCGCTAGCACAGCCTACAGGGCCGTTGAGCTGCTGAACGATTGGAAGGACGGCAAGTACAAAGCCACTGGCGAGTTCAACTGCGGCAAGATACATGGTATCACCGGCCAGCAGAACTGCAACGACTGTCATGGTGCCAACATTCCAGAAGCACCCAAGGCTCCGCCGGAAGCTCCAAAGGCACCGGAAGCACCCAAAAAGGCGTAAGGGGAAAAAGATATCGGGGACGGGGTTAGCACCGTCCCGGTGCCAAAGCGACTTGTTTTCACTAGCAGATCTTATTTCTGTTGCTCGGGATATAAATCTTCTCTTGACATCTGCCGTACTTTTTTATAAACTCCGTCCATCCTTTTGGGGGATGGTCTAACGGCAAGACAGCGGACTCTGACTCCGCTTATCGGGGTTCGAATCCCTGTCCCCCAGCCATAATTTTCCGTTTTTTGGGAAGCATTTTTGTAGTATTTTCCCTTCCTTCGTCTTTTCAGCTAGCTTTTTTCTGGTTGTCGTTAATTCCCTGATAAAAAATTTGTTGTTTTCAGTGCTGATTGAAGTATATTCTTTCAACAGAATCTATCTTCTTGTTTCAACAAAGGAGCACACGTTATGTCACTGCTTGCCGAGTATCATCTCTACATCATGATCGCCGCTCTGGTCGGCCTTGTTTTTTTTATTCCTTCAGAATACCGAAAAAAGAAATCAATCATCACAATGATCGTCGTGCTGGCTTTTTCCAGCGGTTATGAGCTGGTTATGAAGGAGCCTGTGACGAGAATGCCGAGCCGGATCAACCGCGCTCTGAATCAAGATGGTGCGGATCACGATGAAAATACGCATTATTATCAAGATCCAATCAGCCGCTCTAAAAAAACTTACAATAATTAACGAGGTCAACGAGTAGGTAGTGCTGCTTATTAGCCAGCATCTCTGGCCATCAGTGACTGACTAACTCTCGACGTTGCGGTATTACCTGAAAGAACTGTTCAGAAGGAAATCATGCGGTTGCCAGGAAAGGTCATCGGATTTTCCCTAGGGAAGCCGAAGGCGATCATTGCGGCTCTGCTCATAGCCACGCTGATCCTCGGCGCATTCCTTGTCCAGGTGCATGTAGATATGCGCCCGGACAATCTGCTTGCAACAGACGAGCATGTCTCAGCTGTTCACGAACAGATCAAAAAAGAGTTTGGCTTGCATGACGTGGTGGTGCTGGGCGTAGTCAACAAGCAGCACCCTGACGGTGTGTTCACCCCAGAAACGCTGAAGAAAGTTCATGCTCTGAGCACGTTCGCCGCTACCTTGGTCGATTTCAAAGACCCGGAACAGCGGGTGGTAAGCCGTGACATTGTTGCCCCAGACAACGTTGATACTATCCTCCAAGCTGGGCCGGGCCAGGTGCGTTTTGAACGGCTGATGCAGAAGCCGCCCACCAACCGCGAAGAGGCTCTGAAAATCCGCGACGCAGCCCTAGCGCATCCGCTGCTGAAAGGCACGATGGTTTCCGAGGACGGCAAGGCACTCGCCATTTCTCTCCCCATCACTAACAAGGATTACGCTTATACGGTGGCCAAGCAGCTGCGGGAGAAGATCAAGGAGCTGGAACCTGCAAACGGCGAGGAGTTCCATATCACTGGTCTGCCGGTGGTCGAAGCCTTCTTTGGTAGAGATATGCTCAGGCAGATGGCTATTTTCCTAGCGATAGCCCTGCTGATAATTTTCCTGCTTATCTATTATTTTTTCCACAACCTCCAGCTCATCATCGCGCCCATAATCTTAGCGGTCTGCACGGTGATCATCACGATGGGCCTGCTAATCGGCACTGGCCATACCTTGCACCTCCTGAGTTCGCTGATCCCGCTGTTTATCCTGCCCATTGCCGTGATTGGCTCGATACCTATTTTGGCGGAATTTTGCGCCAGCTATCACCGCTTCCAGGATAAACAAAAGACCCTCCTCCATGTGATGGATGAACTGTTCGGCTTCCTGTTTTTCGCTTCGCTGACCTCGGCAGCCGGTTTCGCTAGCCTTGCCGCTGCCACACCGATCCTGCTGGTGCGGGATTTCGGCATATTTATCAGTGTTGGTATCCTGCTGGCCTGGTTGCTCACTGTCACCTTCATTCCGGCGTACATCATGTTGATCTCGGACAGCAACCTGGCGCATTTTGCCAGCAAACCTGTCGAGAATTCGCCGTTCAATCGCCAGTTGCACTGGATCGGTAAGATAGCATCCAGCAAGCCTTGGTTGGTGATTGCCGTACATATCGGCCTTCTCCTTGTCGGCGGGGTCGGTATCTTTATGATTCAAGTGAATGACAACCCGGTCAATTGGTTCAGTAAAAACCAGGAAATCCGCGTGGCGGATAGGGTGTTGAAAGATCATTTCGGCGGCATCGACGCAGCCTATTTGATCTTGTCCGGCAATGCCCAAGAACCGACTGCTGCTGAAGCTGCCGAGCTGCTGAAAAAAGAAATGGAGCCACTGGAAGTGTCTGTGTTCAAAGATGCCGCCCTGAGTAGCATCGCCCAGGAAACGGCAGCGGCCAAGACCAGCACCGAGTTGCTTGACACCTTAACTGAGGCCTGGAATAGCGAGCTGGACAAGGTTCTCCCAGAGGATGAGGCGGTTTATAACTTTTGGACCGCAGCGATTGAGCTTTTGGAAAAGGTTCGTAGCCGCAAAGAAATCTTCAAACGGCCTGACATACTGCGCTATCTTGCCGAGTTGCAGGCGCATCTCGCCCAACAGGGCGATGTGAGCAAATCGCAGAGCATCAGCGACGTGGTAAAAAAGATATATCAGGAACTGCATGAAGGCGATCCACAGCGTTTCACCATCCCGGACACCGTTGACCTTGTAGCTGATACGTTGCTTTCCTTTCAGAACAGCCATAACCCGGAGGCTCTCCAGCATTTCGTCAATCGAGACTACACCAAGGTCAATCTCTGGCTTCAGCTCCGCAGCAACGACAGCAGAAACATGGAGCGGGTGATTAAAGATGTGGAGCAGTATCTTACCAGCCACCCACCACCGGTTGAGTTGAAGCATGAATGGGCCGGGCAAACGTATCTCAACCTGGCCTGGCCGAAAAGAATATTCACCGGAATGCTGAAGCCGTTGTGCGTCAGCCTCCTCGTGATTTGCGTGCTGCTGGCCATTCTGTTTCGCTCGCCGGTCTGGGGTCTGCTGGCGATGCTGCCGCTGTTCTGCACCATTGTTTTCATGTATGGTGTCCTCGGCCTGATCAGCAAGGACTGCGACATGCCGGTGGCAGTGAGTTCTTTGCTCTTGCCGGGCTTGGTCGGACATTTTGCCATCTATTTCCTCCAGCGTGCCCGACGGACAATGGTGAAAACCGGAGACTGGGCGGAGACAATGCGCAGCCTGTTGAATGAGCCTGCCAGGGTAATCTTGCGCAATATCATGGTGATTGCTGTTGGTTTCATGCCACTGCTGCTCGCCTCAGTAATGCCCTATCAGATGGCGGGCGTGTTCCTGGCGAGTGCCATGCTTTGTTCTGGCTTGGTCGTTCTCTGGCTGTTAACCGCCCTGCTGACGGTGACGAAGGACTGGATTTTCAAGAGGGAGATCAGAGCATTCGCGCAACAAGCCGCAAGCTAGCAGTGCGGCTCGTTTGCCAAGGAGTTTGGCTCGGCCAGAAAGGAGTTATAGTCGGCAACAAAGGAGTTTTGCTTGGCCAGACTGCTTTCCTATTAAGCCGCAAAGGAGTTTTGCCGACTCCAACTCCTTTCCAAGTCGGTAAGACTTCTTTGCGGCTAATCAGAACTCTTTTGGTACCCGGCCAGACTCCTTTTCTGCCGAGTACAACTCCTCTGTTGCCAAGCCCAATTCCTTTGTCAGCGAGCAAGAAAGGAATCTTTTCTAAGCGTTAGGCAAAAAATGTCGCAAGAAGAGAAAACTGAAGGCTGCTTACTGCAACTAACGTGTTGATGAAGACAAGAAGCCTAAGAGGGCTTGCTATGGCAGGCAAATGTGCAGGATTGGATGATCCTCTGGCAACGAGATAACTTGAGGATATTTTTTCTACTGCGGAAAACACTGATTCTTGAACTTACGCAGAACAAGGACTGCTCTGCTGAATACATGACCACTTGCTGCGACGCAGCAAATGGTCGGGAAGAGAGGATTCGAACCTCCGGCCCCAGCGTCCCGAACGCTGTGCTCTACCAGACTGAGCCACTTCCCGACCTAAATTTTCAGCTTTGTTACGGACGGAAGCAATATATTATGCTCTGCCCGTTTTAGCAAGAGAAAATCTGCTGAAATTTACACCCCACATCCTTAAACATTAACCGCTTCGGCCAGCTTGCTGCCTGCCTTAAATTTAGCCGAAGTCTTGGCCGGAATATCAATAGGCTCGCCGGTGCGCGGATTTTTGGTCTGGCGGGCAGAGCGTTTCACGGCAGAGAAGGTACCAAACCCCACCAATGTCACCTTGTCGCCTTTAGCCAAGGCTTCTGTGATGCTCATTAAAACGCTATTCAGAGCCTTTTCTGCGGCTGCTCTACTGATGTCAGCTGCTTCCGCCATTGAGTCAACCAGTTCTTTTTTGTTCATGTTCTGTCCTCTTTCTTTTTTTGACGTATCTGCTGCCCGCAGCAGACAAAAAAACAGCCCTTCCCGCAACAGCAGGCATTAAACAGGATAAAAAAACTTCTGTCAACGCCCATCAAGGTCAAGAAATATCTTTCCTGCGCCCCTGCTGTTTAGCAGATCGCAGACTGCCTGCCGCAGTGCCGGAAGGCAGAAGCGATCAAGGTCTTCCTGGCAGAGCTGGAGGCAGACTTTCGTCTCATCGAGCAGCCGCACCCGGCAGCCTTGGAAACCGCATTCAGCAGCAGCCTCTTCCAGCGCGGCAATTTGCGCCAGCCGCTCTGCCGTGATCTTCATGCCCTGCGGAATCCGGGTTGCCAAACAAGAGCCAGAAGGCTGATTCCAAGTTTCCAAACCCAGCTCGCGGCTTACTTCCCGAATCTCTGCCTTGCTGAGGCAGCAGTCAGCCAGCGGTGTTCGCACTCCCAGTTCAACAACTGCCTGCAGGCCGGGCCGTCCTTGCTCGCCCTGCTGAAGATCATCAAGATTGGTGCCGTCGAGCAGCACCTCAACGCTCTCCTCTGCCACCAGCAGCTCCAGAAAGCGGCTGTAGATCCGCCGTTTGCATAGATAACAGCGATCAGGTGGGTTGGCGATAAAATCTTCCCATTCTAAGGGCTGAAGATCGATGATCCGTAGGCGTACTGCCGGAAAGCCCTGCTGCTTCAGCCAGGAGACCGCCTGTTCCTGCTCTGCCTTGCTTTGCAGACAGGAACGGGCATGAAGGACAAGCACGTTGTCCGCACCTAGCGTATCTATAACGGCCCGCAGCAGGAAGGAAGAATCCACCCCACCAGAAAAGGCAATGCCGACCTTGCCTAGGCTGTGAAGCAACCTCTTGAGCTGCTCCACCTTTTCTCGAAGCGGCAGCACGACCTAGAGTTACTCCTGCGGCTCCGGCTTGTCAAAGGAAAAATCCGCCGAAGGGAAATAATCCACCGGTTCACCGAGATGGAATTTGCCCTGCTGGATCCATTCTTTTAAGGTCTCGGCAATCTTTCTGGCCTTAGCCAGCGAGGAGAGCGGCGCAGTCGCCACCTTTTTGCCTGCCACCTCAATTTCCCCGCTTCTGAGCTGGGCGTAGCTGACTTTGCCGTAAGTGCGGGCCACGCCGTTGGTGTAGTCGTAGCCGTAATCAACAACGTGGGTGAAGATTTCCTCGTCTGACACGCCGGTGAACTGCGCCATTTCCTCGTTGAGAATCGGAATCGGTACGCCCAGACCAACGGCCAGCGAGCAGCCGTAGCCTTGCAAACTGACTCCGCGCAGCCATTCTGCTGACATCTGCTTGAGATCACCCTGCACCATCATCGTGCCCGCCGGTCGGATTGGAACGCCATTCTCGCCGCGCGGGGCAGCTGGATTATGCTGGGTGCCGTTGAACGTCACATACCCCACGCCGCCGCCAAGGAAGATGCGCGTGCCGATACCAATAGTCCGATACAGCGGATCATTGAGCAGCGGACTGAGCTGGCCTGCGCTGCAATAGTTGGCATTGCGGCAGTTGGGCTTGAGCGTGCCCATGTAGGTGTAAACAATGCGGTCGGAGAGATTGACCGCGCAGTTGTAGTTCTGATAGCCATTGCGCGGATTGCAAAGCAGGGCGTAGGGCAGATCAGCCAAAGTCACTTCCTTGTGCATCTTGGTGTTGGCATAGCAGTCGGTCGGGTAGGCTTTCACCTCCAGCAGCACCTTTTTGCCTGCCACCAAGTCTTCAATGACGTGGCCGCCGCCATAGCGAAATTCACCCGGATAGACCTGATTGAGCGGGTCGTTCTCGGTCGGTTCGGTCGCGCCGATGTAGGCATCCACCGCCGCCAGCCCGGCGTATGCAGACACCTTGTTCATCCATACCTTCTGGCCCTTGATGGTCGGATTGGTCTGGCCGAAGTTGAAGAACATGCCGGAGGAGCACATCACCGAAAAGGTGCCGGTCGTGACCACATCGACCCGGCGGGCCGCCTCAACTGGGCCTTCGTTCCTGACGATATCCACCATCTCGTCCGCTGTGACCACCACCGCCTCACCCGCCTTGATCCGGGCGTTGATTTCCGCATAGGTCTTGTTGACTTGGAACGCCTTGCCTTGCTTGTGCTCGCTCATGTTTTGCTCCCTGCCCGCTTTTTTTCAGTTTTTTTGTTGCAAGTGCCGCCAGATGTTTTAGCATATCAAAAACATCTCACTATACCTGAACCCTGCGCGGCTCGCCAGCCGTTTTCCCAAGGCGGGAGATTTTCTGCCGACGAAGTGAACATGTGCCGGCAAAGAAGCGGCTTGATGAGTGCGCAGCGAAAGCTATAATTGGTCAAGCGTTTCTTTGTCACGGGCTGTTGCAGGAAAAAATCACGAGGCTGATGTTTTATCGCGGAGGCTTGCGTTAGAGTTGCAGGCTATTGATTTTTAATCGCAGGCACCGGAAGTAAGGAATCGTGGTCTTGCAGGAGAAAATCGGCGGCCCGCAGAAAAGAATCTAAGGGGCGTAGGACAACTTACGCTTATCGATTCTTCATGACGTGATGCGGATGCAAGGAAACAGGAGGATGCGATCATGCTGACGAACAGCGTTCTCAAGCTGCTTCAGGAAGCAGCAAGGCGCTTGCCAACCCTACGGCTGGTGGGAGAATGAAGGCGGGACCAAGTGATTGAAGTGGTGAAGTCGCCTGTGTATGATTGAATCATCCATCAAATTAGGTCGATGAAGACAACGCTTTATTTTGAATACGCCAGACAGCGGCCCGATCGGACCAGAATACACATCGAATGGATACAGCAGGTGATTGACTGCCCGGAGCGGATTGAAATTCAGGCGAACGGCAGAATCAAAAAATGGGCAAAGATTGTTAAGGAGAACAAATATCTGCGGATGATTCTGCTTGAAGATGGGGAAACAGTTCATAACGCCTTTTTCGACAGATCATTCAGAGAGGAAGAAGCATGAAAGTAAAATATTTCGCTGACACGGACACCGCGCTGATTGAATTCACCGGTAGGGAAATAGCTGAGACACGGGAGATCAGCGAGAATATCTATGTTGATTTTGATGAGAACGGGAACATGGTCAGCATGACGGTTGAGCACGCGAAAGCCAATGCTGGATTATGGGAGTTCTCGTATCAGGAGATGCCACTTGTGGCCG
Source organism: Candidatus Electronema sp. PJ (assembly GCF_048287395.1). Taxonomy (NCBI): domain Bacteria; kingdom Pseudomonadati; phylum Thermodesulfobacteriota; class Desulfobulbia; order Desulfobulbales; family Desulfobulbaceae; genus Candidatus Electronema; species Candidatus Electronema sp. PJ. Next base: position 28,472 of record NZ_JBLWEO010000016.1, read on the forward strand.
CGTAGGCCGCTGGGCAAGCGCATCGTCTTTGAAATGCACTGGGAAAGGATAGTTGGGGATTGCTTTGCGCCCTATAACTCTTCTGAGAGATATTTACATGACTGTAATATTATCAAAGAGCATTTTCGTTCAGCTATTGGCAATACTATTATTTAGTTCTTTCAGCTTCGCTAACATTTGCGACACAACCGAATGTGCAAGAGAGACAAAGCCTTATGCTGACCTGTCACGGTTTGTTTACACTGAAGGGAAGGAAGGAAATGGCTGGAAGCTCGTTAGAGATGAAAACGGTATCGTTGATTTCCATTGGCCTGTAGAGTATAAACTGGCTGTAATACTTCGTGAAAATTATGTATCAATTGATTTTGACAATGGATTTTATGCAGCGTTGTATCGAAATGAAAATAATGGGCAATATGCGCTTGCTTACAGGGGAACAGAACCAACTGATTCCGCAGACTGGGGAACAAATATCGCTCAACTTGTTGGGTGGAGCGATTTAATGAATATTTATGATCAATATAAACAAGCTGCTTATGCAGCAGAGACTGTAAAAAGTAAGTATTCAACTTCTGCAATACTGACTGGTCATTCATTAGGAGGAGGATTAGCAACTTGGGCGGCTCATAAAGAGGGCTTAAAAGCATATATATTTAACACGGCAAGAATTAATGAAAAATTTCAAGCTCAACTTGGTAATAACCCTGAATGCTCGATTAAATCATATATTGCTTATAGTGCTTCAATTGGGAGAGAACTAGTTTCTTCTGCTGGAGAAAAGACTTCACTGACAACTGATTATTTAGTACCCATACATGATAGCATGGATTTTTTTAACTATAAAAATATATTAGATATACATAAAATAAAGTTTATCAATGCTGCATTGATTTTTTATGCAAAAAATGGTGAAGATGCTACACCGCCTCCTCCGTCCTCAGTTCCTGGAGCTTGGCAAGAAAATTACATTTCCTCCCCCGGCGGCTCTCCTATCATTCAAAGTGTCTGGGGGTTGACTCCCGGAGGCACAGCCACTCTGAAAGTGCAATATACAGAGGTTGGCACCACCGAAACTATCGCTATTAACGCTAACGAGATTGACAGCAACGGGCATTGGAGCGTTTCGTATTCGCCAACTGCAAGCAAGCCAATCGGTCATTATCAATGGTGGGTGATAGACAACGCCACTAATAAAGAAACTAACAAAATTACTTATCAGATAGTCCGTCCTTACGTTGAAGGTGAAACGCCATGGTATGGAAATTATGGCGACGAGATCGTTGACAACACACCGCCTGCCCCTGAATGCCTGCCTGACTTTATCTCAAAGAGAGCGTGGATTACCAAAAGCGAGAATGGGGAAGATAAATATGTGTTTGAGTCGGGCGACAAGGCATGGATCAATGTCAAAGTGAAAAACGAAGGCTGCGCCAACAGTCCGCAGGATATAGACGTGTGGTATCTCCTCTCGAAAGGCGAGAAGGAAGATAATCATCATGATTGGGTGAAAGTCGGCACCGATACGATACGAGATTATGAACTTGCTGTCGGGCAAGACAAGTGGGAAAAAGAAGAATTCGCAGTTCCAACCGAGCCAGGGAAATACAACATTGTCGTTTGCGCTGATAGAGTAGCACTCTATGACAACGGTGACGGTGCAGTACGCGAAGAACATAAATCAAATGATTGCTCGACCGAAGCAGTCTTCACAGTTCTCCCAAAAAATAATGCTCCTGTCGGCTATTTTGACAGCGCAGATTGCAACTCTCTATCTGGCTGGGCAAAAGACCCAGATACTTCCAATCCTGTCTTTATTCGTTTCTACAAAGATGGGCCTATAGACACAGGCACCTATATCGGCAGCACCTTTGCCGATACGTATCGGGGCGATCTGCCCTATACTGATAAGAATCATGGTTTTTCTTTTCCTCTGCCGAATTCATTGAACGACGGCGCGGCACATCAAATCTATGCTTACGCCATTGACGATGCTGGCGGCACCAATCCGCTCCTAACCAATTCACCGAAAACAGTGCAGTGCGGCCTGACACCAGACCAGCTCGCCGCCGTCATGTCCGTGATCAACGAAATCCTCATGGAGGATGTGGACAGCGACGGAGACGGTATTCTTGACAGCCAGGACAACTGCCCGTCCGTCAGCAATGCAGATCAGAAGAACACAGACAGCGACAGCAGCGGCGATGCTTGCGACAGCGATGATGATAATGACGGTGTTCCTGATATATCTGACGCCTTCCCGCTGAATCCTAATGAATGGACGGATACTGATGGTGACGGTGTTGGCAATAACGCTGATCCTGATGATGACAATGACGGTGTTGCAGATGGACAGGATGCCTTTCCGCTTGATCCAAGCGAAAGCAAGGATGCGGACGGTGATGGCATCGGCGACAATGCCGATCCAGATGATGATAACGATGGTATTCCTGATGCGTTAGAAAATCAGGGCAATACGTTTCTTCCGGCTATTAAATTTCTCCTTCGGTGAAGGAGTTGCTAAGGGTGTATCAAACATGGAGGATAAAATGAAATCGTCTATTTTGCTGTTAGCTGCAATCATTGTTTTTTCCTTGAGCGAAAAGGCTTCGGCTGATTACGTTCCTGAGATAGTGTTTCAGAATGTCTATGTTCAGAGCAACTTATGCTACGTACAGAGCATTGCTGATATATCTAACACATGTTCTTTCTTTTCTTATCGTTTTAAGTTTGACACCTCAACGAGTCAAGGCAAAGCCATGTTGAGTGTAGTCTTGATGGCAAAAGCGTTAAATAAAAAGATCAGCGTTTGGTACAATAAATCCTCAGCTGTAGGAACAAACGAAACAAATGGCTGCACTACAGCAACAATGGCAGAAGCAACAGGCGTTGCTATTAATTAGCTATTTCAAAGACAAAATAAAGGAGGTACTATGTCGAGAACATTGACCTTGGAGCTGCCCGACGATATCTATCTTGCCTTGCAACGCATGGCTGAAAAACAAGGAAAAAATATCAGTCAGATTGTTCTTGAATTGATAGAAAATATGCTGACAGAAGATCAAGAGCTGCAAGCAAGCCCCATGAACTACCACCACGCCAATGGCTGAAACAAAACCCACCATCCCCCACGTCCGCCAGCGCATCGACGACATAGACGGCGCGATATTGTCCCTGCTTCAGGAGCGGCTTGACTGCGCCCTGACCATCGGCAGGCTGAAGAAAGAGGCCAATCTGTCGAGCTGGGACCCCCGGCGCGAGCGCGAAGTATATAAGCGTCTACTGGCCGAGAACAGCGGCAAGTTCCCGGACAACGCCCTGCGCAGCATCTTTCATGAGATTATGACCACCTGCCGCTTGGCGCAGAAGGACGTGGAAGTGGCCTTTCTGGGGCCGGAAGCCACTTTCTCGCATCTTGCGGCAGTGCGGTACTTCGGCCCTGCGGCGCAGTACCGCCCGGTTGCCTCCATTGAAGATGCCTTCTTGGAAGTCGAGAAAGGCCGGGTGCAGTACGGCATCGTGCCAGTAGAGAACTCCATTGAAGGCTCCATCGCCCTGACCTTGGACTCCTTCATGAAGTACAAGGTCATCATCTGCGGCGAGCTGCATTTGGCTGTGCGGCAGAACTTGCTGTGCAGCTCCGGCAATCTGAAGGACATTCAAATCGTGGCCTCTCATGCCCAGCCCTTGGCTCAGTGCCGGGAGTGGTTGCGCAAGAACCTGCCCGGCATTCCCACCTTGGATGTTTCCTCAACCGCTGCGGCAGCGCAGATGGCAGCGGACAATCCCAACATCGGTGCTATTGCCAGCGAATTGGCAATCAAGCACTACGATGTGCAGATCGCGGTGCCCAGCATTGAAGATCATCAGGGCAACACCACCCGCTTTCTGGTGATCGGCAATCATGCCCAGCCACGCAGCGGCAGCGACAAGACTTCGCTCCTGCTTGGCACAGCGGACAAGCCCGGCGCGCTCAACGAGGCCCTGAGCATCCTGTCGGCCAAGCACATCAACCTGACCAAGCTCGAATCAAGGCCGGTCAAGGGCAAGCGGTGGAAGTATCAGTTCTTTCTCGACCTGCTCGGTCACAGCGACGATCAGGTCATCCAAGAGGCCTGCAACGAGCTGCAACACATCTGCCCTTCGTTCCGTCTGCTTGGCTCCTATCCCAAGGCTGCGGAGCCTGAAGCGGAACACATCTAAATAGCCGACCTGCTGTGCATGAACAGCAGGTCAGCCACTTCACGCTGTCTTCACATCCAGAATGTCAACCAACTGACCTGTCTTCGCAATAGCGGACACGTATTATTCCCTAAGTAGCCCTTTTGAAGAAGAGCGGCTCGTAGTTGTCTGGCGACTGATAACTGATCGCCGAATGCCGCCGTTGGCGGTTGTAAAAGCCTTCGATGTACCAAAAGATTCGGCTTTGTGCTTCTGCTCTAGCCC